>JAICKM010000138.1 GCA_025927935.1 Chloroflexia bacterium
AACTGGATGCCTGGGGCGAGAACGAACGCGCCTTGCCGCTCTACGAAGGGGTGGGCTTCCGCATCAGCCGCCAGGGCCAGTCTTACGAGCGCAGGCTTTAGACCCGTCACACCGCGAGTCCTATGCATAGGGGCCGGTTTAAAAACCGGCCCCTACCATTGCATCCGCTGCCTCCTCGAACCGCTGGGGCCGGCCCAGCGGTTGCCCCTATCCGCCGGCTGTGCTATTATGAAGGCCAAGCCACGCGCCGGTATATGCTACATCCAGTAGGCGTACAGCGGTCCCGGTGGGCCAACGACGCGGGCGTGCGAGATCGCGAAGGGAATCCCCGATGGCTGACTCATCCATCCCTGCCCCCAACCCCATCATTCGTATCGAGCGCCCGCCCATGCCCGACAGCGAAAAGCGCTATCTCACCCAGTTGGATGTGGCGATGGAAACCGTGGGCGACGCGCTCACCCCGGAACTGCGCGCCCAGATTCAGACGGAGTTCGGCGCCTACCTGGGGAAAGCCGGGCATCCGTGCCTGATTGCCAACCGGCTCAACGATCTGTTGTGCCGCAACTGTTTCGGCGACCGCCCGCTGGCCGAAGCGCGGCGCCTCTTCGGTCGCGCCTCCGTTGGCCACTACCGGGAGTCGATCCTGGGCCGGGTCATGCTTGCAGCGATCCCGATCATGGGCATGGAGCGCATCGTCCGCATGATCCCGCGCGACTTTGCCGCAACCACCAACTACGGCACCCGCTCGGCGACCGAGATCGGTCCCCGCCACTGGCGCTGTGATTTCGAGGACGAAATTATGTACCCCGAAATTATCCAGGGCATCATCGAGGCCGTCGGCGAAATGGCCCATGTGCCCGGCCTGCAGGTGACCTGCACACTACGCGGCCCCCGGCATTTCTCATTTGCGATTACCTGGCAGGCCAGGTAAAACGAGTCTACCGCCGGCTGGACCACAGGCCGATCTCGTATAGGCGCGATCTATGGCGTGCGGTCTGCGCTAGTTCCGGGCAGTGCCGTCCCGCCTCCGGGGAGTATTGCCACGCCCCACCAGGCGCGATGAATCGCGCCCGTCGCCGGGGAAGTGGGGTTGCGGGAAACGGCGCTACTTGCCCCAGGCGGTCAGGTCCGGGTCGGTCTTGCGCCAGTAGCGGATGTAGCCGTCGGTGCTCATCTCGTAGCTGCCCGCCAGTTCGTAGCGGCGGACGGCGTCCTCCTCGGCTTGCAGGCGTAGAGCCGGCGTGCCCGCCAGTTCTAGGGTGTGGATCACTTCGGCGCGGGTCTGCCCGCCGCGCATGGCCGTGTGGACGATGTCGCCCCAGATCTGGAGGCGGGTGCGCAGTTCGTGCAGGTGGCGCGGCGCGTCGGCGAAGGGGCCGAAGTGGGTCAGGTAGAGCACCGCCGGGATGGGTTGCAGCGCCATAATGCGGTCGATCGAGGCGTTCCAGAGGCCCAGGTCGAGATCGGGCGGCGGGGTCGGCGGGCGCACATAGTTATGGCCCTGCAAGCGCACCCCGGCCACATCGCCCGTGAACACATGCCCGCCCCGGCTGCGGTCATAATAGGCCACGTGGTGCGAGGCATGTCCCGGCGTATAGAGCACCTCCAGTTCCCGGCCCCCCGCCTGGACGAGATCGCCGTCCTTCAGGACGACCACGCGCTCTTCGGGCACCGGCAGGAATGCCCCCCACAGCCGGTCCATCTGGTCACCGTAGATGCGCTGGGCGCTCGCCAGCAGTTTGCTGGGGTCGATCATGTGGGCCGCGCCGTTTTCGTGGACGTAGAGCTTGGCCTGCGGCATCTGTTGCAGCAACTCCCCGGCGGCGCCGGCGTGGTCGAGGTGAATGTGCGTGACCAGCAGCTTTTTGATCGCCGCCGGGTCGATCCCGGCGCCGCGCACCCCTTCGAGCAAAGCCGGGATGGTCGAGCCGGGTCCCACCTCAATCAGGGCCAGGTCGTCGTTCGGCCCTTTCAGCAGATAGGCGGCGATCACGCCGGGCGCATCCTGGAACAGCAGGTCGATCAGGTAGAGATCTTCATCCAGTTGCAATGGAGCGGGCATAGAGCGGTCTTCCTTACGCTAATAGCTGCGGCGCCGCACACAGAGATGCGCGCCAATCGGAGCGGGCGCGGACAAGCCGGCACGCGTGTAACGGTGCATTATAACATAGACGAGTGGGAGACCTACAGGCTGGTGAAAGTAGAACAGACGTTGCAAAATATGATCTGGAATGGTACAATAGTAATGGTATCTTTGCGCCCTGAGCGCCGATAGCCCCGTCCTGGCACCCTCCGGATGCCGCTTCGTACCTCCGAGGAGAGTGCGTCTTCAGACCCATTCAAGTTTGTGCAAGATGAGGTAACAGCGTGCTGGCAGAGCTTTCCATCAGCAATTTCGCCATTATCGACCGGCTCAGTCTCAAGTTTGGGCCGGGCTTCAACGCCCTCACCGGGGAAACCGGCGCGGGGAAGTCGATCATTATCGACGCGATGTCGGCCATGCTGGGCGCGAAGGTCGGCGCCGAGTTCGTGCGCCACGGCTTCCCCACGGCGCGGGTCGAAGGCTTCTTCAATACCCAGCAACTCGATGCCGAGGCGCGGACCGCGGTGCAACGCCGGTTGGTGGCCGCCGGGCTGCTGGACGAAGACGGCGAGGACGACGGCACCCTGGTGCTCAGCCGCGAGATCCACGCGGGCGGGCGCACGGTGGCCCGTGTCAACGGCAGCCTGGTCAATCTGCCGACTTTGCAGGAGATCGGCCAACTGCTGATCGACATCCACGGCCAGACCGAGCACCAGTCGCTGCTGCGCGTCAGCACCCATCTCGATCTGCTGGACCAGCATGCCGGGGTGGAACATGAGCGCGCGCAACTGGCCGATCTGGTGATCCGCCTGCGCCAAGTGCGCAAAGATCTCGCCACCCTGCAGCGCGACGAGCGGGAACTGGCTCGCCGCGCCGATCTGCTCACGTTCCAGGTGGACGAGATCGAGAAGGCCGAACTGGCGCCGGGCGAAGACGAGGAACTGGCCCAGGAGCGTACCCGCCTGATCAACGCCGAGCGCCTGGGCAGCCTGGCCGACGGCATCTATAGCCTGCTCATCGCGGGCAATGAAGATGCGGACGAATATGTGGCGCGCAGCAATGGCCGCAACGGGCGCGGGGTAGCGGCGACCGGCGGCAAGCCGGTGCGCGACGCGCTGGGCGAGGCCACGGGGTTGCTGAGCGAATTAATTCGCTATGATGCCACGCTGAGCAGCCAGGAGGGCGCATTGCAGACGTTGCTCGACGGCGTGGAAGAACTGGGCCGCGAGATACGCAACTACCGTGAGCGTGTAGAGCACGACCCGGAGCGCCTGATGGAAGTCGAAGAGCGCATCAGCCTGCTGCACGAACTGAAGCGCAAATACGCACCGACCATCGACGAGATCATCGAGTTTGGCCGCCAGGCCGCCGCGGAACTGGATACGCTCACCCACAGCGAGGAGCGCATCGCCGAACTGCAAGAGGAAGAGGCGGCGCTGCTGGAGGAAGCAGGCACGCTGGCCGACGCCTTGTCGCAGCGCCGCCAGGAGGCGGGCGAGCGCCTGGCCCGCACCGTGGAGGAGTCGATGCGCGAGTTGCTGATGGGCAGCATCCAGTTCGCTACGAGCATCACGCGCACGCCTGATCCGCACGGCCTGCCTGCGCCCGGCCCCGATGGGCAACCCGGCACCTGGGCCTTCGACACACGCGGCATCGACCGGGTCGAGTTCCTGATCTCGCCCAACCCCGGCGAACCGCTCAAACCGCTCTCCAAGATCGCGTCCGGCGGCGAAACCTCGCGGCTGATGCTGGCGATGAAGTCGATCCTCTCCGCCGCCGACCACACGCCCACCCTGATCTTCGACGAGATCGACGTAGGCGTGGGCGGGCGCAGCGGCCAGGTGGTCGGCGAAAAGCTCTGGTCGCTCACCGATCATCACCAGGTGCTCTGCATCACGCACCTGCCGCAGATCGCCGCCTTCGCCGACTCGCACTTCCGCATCACCAAGAAGGTGAAGGATCAGCGCACCAGCACCCAGGTGGACGAACTGGCGGCCCCAGAGCGCGCCCACGAAATCGCGGCCATGCTGGGCGGCACGCCGGTTACATCGAGCAGCCTGGAGAATGCCCGCGAGATCATCCGCCATATCGAGCAGAGCAAGGCGCTGCGCAACGGCGCGACGGCCAGCGATCTGCTGGCGACCGCGGGCGCGGCCAGCCTGCCGCCCGAGGCGGACGGTAACGGCCGCACCCCCGCCTGGCCGCGCGTCGCCGAGCGGACTTAGCGCTCGCTGTCGGTGAAGAGCGGGTCGTCGGCCAGGTGGATGTTGTTCACCTGGAGCCAGTGCCGCGCCGTCGTGTGGCCCAGCTTTAAGTAGGCGCGCGTCAGGCCCACGCCGAGCAGCACGCTGGTGCCTTCATCGATCCGCGCCGCCATGTCCTCGATGACCTCGTAGCGTGGTGTCTTGTGATCCGTCTCGTAGAGCCGTATATCGGTCACGGGCAGATCCAGCGGCGGCAAGGTTGGGGTCGTCGTGACGCTGACGCGGATCTTGTTGTATTTGTCCACGTGAAGTAGGGGCTGATCCGCGCTTAAACAGCCGAGCGACGCCTGCCCCTTCCCCGGCTCCATGACGCAAGTGTGATCGATTGGCGTTAGTTCAGGGCCGAAGATATCGGTTAGCCGGGCCTGCGACGTTTGCCGCAGCATCTGCCAGAAGGCCGGCGCTTTCATCATGCCGGCATGGCGGGCCTGCTTGAACAAAAACAGGTGGTCCTCCATTTCAGGCCGCCGCCCTTGGTAGGTTGTCGTGCCCAGGTCGATCACCGAGCCAATATCGAATATCCCCCCGCAGCGGCGCAACATGGCAGTCGCCAGCCGGGTGCTGTTCAGCACGGGCCGCACATGCGCCCCGGTATCCAGGTCGATGCCGGCCACGCAGATATACCCGATGTCCATGCGGGTCAAATGGCTGACCACGATGCGCATGAGTTGCTCTCCTACAGGTGAACGATCTGGATATCCCCCCACTTTGCCTGGAGGTACTCCAGCACCAACCGCCGGTGGCACTGCTCCGCCGTCGTCTCGCTGCACAGCAACACCGTCGGCATGGCGAAGCCCGCGCGGTCGATTTTGTCCTCGACCCGGCGCGCGGCCATGAGCGCCAGAAATTGGCGCTCATAATCCTGCCAACTGCCCTTTTGCTTCTTATAGGCGTCCAGCATCTCCTGGGTCGGAGCCAGCAGCGGCTCATGCACGTAGTCCGCGCCACAGATTTCCTTGAGGAAAAAGGGCAGGTTATCTTGCTTGGTAAAGCCGGCGAGTTGGGAGGAATTGTTGAGCCGCACATCCATGAGGCGCTTGATCCTCGCCGCTCTCAAGGCTCCGAAGAAGTCGGCGGCGTTCCTTTTCGTAAAACCGATCGTATAGATCTCCATACTGTGACCTCCGCGGTATCGAAGAGTGAGGGCTGGACGGCACCGGTGTCCGGGCCGGCTTCTTCCAGCGCAAGTTCCGCCTCCGTTTGCAGGCGGCCGTCGCCACGGATGTGCTGCACGGGCGTGCCCCGCGCGGCAAGCACGCGCGCAACCAGCAGCCGCCGATGGCACCCGGCGGGATTCTCCTCGCTGCACATGACGGCGACGCGGTATTGCTGCCGGCCCTTCTCCAGCCGCGCAATGCCGTCGAGGAACAGCACTGATTCGGCCACGCGCCCATAGAGCACATGGCCCTCAGCGTCGTAATAATCGAGTTCCTCCGGGCGGCCCCCCAGTTCTTTGCCCAGGTAGAGATACCTCATGCCGGCGGCAGCGATTGCGTCTTTCAGCGCGGGGGCGTTGAAGTGCAGGGTGTATTTGGAAAAGGGATGCGAGCGCACATCGACCAGCACGTCCACCCGGTGCGACTTCAAGAGGTGCAGAAATTCCTCCAGCGACTGGTTCGAGTGCCCGATGGTCAGGATGGGGTAACTCATGACGACTCTCCCCCTTGCCGGTTTGGCGCAACCACGAGCCGGGCTGCGCGCGGGTTTGGCGTGAATTGTGGCCTATTATAGCTGCGTTGATTCGCCGGTGCAACTTACCACGATACTTACGGCTGCCGCTCCACTTGCCCGGCGGGCACGTCCCGGCCTCGCGCTAAACCCGGTCCTACAGAAAAATAAACTCCAGGATACAACTTAAGTTACCTGCGCAGCCATTCATGCAGTTGGTAGAGTATTGGCATAGCAACCGCTGATCGACTGGCCTAATACTCTGGTTACACAAGACCGGGCAGTAGCCACCGCTGAACTCAGGGACCCGAATACTAGAGTAATTCGACACTCCGGCAACGAGACGATTATAAACTCAGGAGGTTTGTTATGGCTGACAAGAATATATTGCGAATTGGCACGCTGCTAACCTTCCTCGGTCTGGTCACCCTGGTGGTAGGTACGATCTACCATGCCGCCCACGCCGATCCCGGTGACAGCCCGGCTGCTTTCCAGGACTACGCAAGCAGCGACCCGTGGATCGCGGCGCACTTGGGCCAGTTCATCGGCACGATCCTGATTCTCAGCGCGATGGTTTCGCTATATCAGTTCATGGCCCGCACCGGGCAGCCATCCGGCGTGGCTCTGCTGATGCGGCTCGGGCTCGTCGGCGTGATTGCGACGGTGGCGGTCTTCGGCTTGCTGCAGGCGGTGGATGGGGTCACGCTCAAGTTCGCCGTGGACCAGTGGGCGGCTGCCCCCGACAGCGAGAAGGCCGTGGCGTTCCGCGTGGCGGAGGCCGTGCGGTGGACGGAGATCGGGATCCACAGCTACTTCCGCATCATCATCGGCCTGACGCTTATGCTCTACGGGATGGGCATCGCGTGGGCCACGGGTTTCCCACGCTGGTCCCGCTGGTTTGCAGCGGCGACGGTGCTCATCGGCGTGGCGCAAATGATCGATGGGGTGGGTGTCGGTTACCATGGTTTCTCTACCCCGGCTACGCCGCCCATGTTGTGGACCACTGTGAGCATTTTTGTTGGCCCGCTGTTCCTGCTGTGGGGATTGGCCCTGGCTGTCTTCCTGTGGCGGCAGGCTAACCAGGCGGCGCCGAGCCGGGGATCAGTGCTGCGGGTGGCGGCAGAAAGAGGGCTGTAGGCGGAACACAGGCGGTAGCATAACCGCAGGAGGAACCCCGGCTGCCCGTACCTATCACACCTGTACCACCGGGCCTTCTGTAACACCAAGCAGACCGTTGCTAAGAGATTAGCAACGGTCTCATTTTGCGTCTCGCTGCTGCTATAGGTTGCTCCCCGATACTGCCTGGCGGATGCAGGTCTACATGAAAGAGTGGCCGCCAGCACTTGCGCAATCCTGCCCAAGCCGCTCTCATCGGATCGGCGGATTCGGGGCGGGAACGCGCTGTCCCTAACCACGTAACCACTCGGGCGTATTTGATTAATCCCCCCCTTTACGGTACAATGGGGAATACGGCCTTGGTAAGGTCGTCGCGCGTATGCGCGCCGTCACCCTGTTATTATTTGGTTGTTATGTCAACCTCTCCACGCCGGACCGGGTTCCCCTTGCCCTTGGGCCTCGGATCAAACTCAACATGTAAAGGAGCTGCATAGGTGCAGAGCAAACTCGGTCTGATTTGTGACCGGATTATCGAGGCCGGTTGGCTGGCGGCGGCGGTGTTCACCCCCCTCTACTTCAACGTCTACAGCAGCCGCGTCTTCGAGCCGGACAAGATCAGCATGTTGCGCAATATCGTGCTGATGATGACGGTCGCCTGGTTCGTGAAGCTGATCGAGGGCGTCCTGGCGAACCGCAGCGCGAGCAAGCGCGGCACGGCGGCTCTAGAACATGCGGCGCCCGGCTGGTTGCCGGCGCTCTGGCGCGTGCCGATGATCCTGCCCATCGCGCTATACGCCTTCATCTATCTCTTCTCCACCGTCGTATCGGTGGTGCCGCTGACCTCGTTTTTTGGCTCATATCAGCGCATGCAAGGGCTGATTACCCAGTACACGTATATTGCGCTGGCGTTGCTGATCCTGGCGAACATGCGCTCGCGGGTCCAGTTGGAACGGCTGATCACCTTCGCCATCGTCACCAGCATCCCGGTGGCGGGCTATGGGCTAATGCAGGCCGCCGGAGCCGACCCCTTGCCCTGGGCGGGCGACGTGCAAACCCGCGTCGCCTCGACGCTGGGTAACGCCATCTTCGTCGCGGCCTACCTGATCATGATGGTGCCCCTCACCCTGCAACGCTGGATGGCGGCCCTGGCTGCGCGGCGGGCGGGCACGGTGGAACAGGCGCCGGACGAGCCGGCGGGCGATCCCTGGCCGCTGGTCATCATCGGCAGCGGGGCCGTCTTCCTGCTCATCTTCATCCAGTACACCGGCATGATCACCGGCAACAGCATCGACGCGCTGCAACAGGCGCCCAATCTGGCGCTGGACATCCTGATGTGGGGGCTGGTGCTGGCGGGCGCGCTGGCGCTGGCCTGGGCCGCCAATTCGGTGGTCAGCCAGATTACGCCCGCCGGGCGGCGGCCCGTCGAGAGCGACCCCGGTGTCCCACCCTTCGTGATGCTCATCGCCCCGCTGCTGCAAACCCTGGTGCTGCTGGGCGCGGTCTATATCGTCGGCACGCGGCAGACGCCCGACTTCTCGCAATGGATCGTCCTGCCGGGGGCCATCTTTATCTTCTACGCACTGACCTATCTCTATTCCATGCCCAAGCAGAGCCGGCAACTGATGAACACCCTCCAGGTGGTCGGGCTGCCCGTGCTGATGGTCGTCCAGGTGCTGGTCATTTTCCTCACCCAGAGCCGCGGCCCCGAACTGGGGCTGCTGCTGGGCCTGGTGGTCTTTGGCTTCGCCTTCCTGTTGCGGCGGCGCATGTTCAAGGCGTTCGCGGCGGTCCTCGCCCTCACGGTGCTGTTTGGCGCGTTCCTGGTCGTATTCAATCTGCCGGACTCGCCCATCGCCTCCTGGCGCGACATCAAGTATATCGGACGCCTGGGCCTGATTTCGCAGATCGACGAGGGCACCGGCAAGGTACGCACGCTGATCTGGGGCGGCGCCTGGAACCTCATCACATCCGACCCGGTGCGTATGATCGTCGGCTGGGGACCGGAGTCGATGTATGTGGCCTACAACAAGTTCTATCCACCCGACCTGGCCCACTGGGAGTTGCGCAACGCGACCCCCGACCGCAGCCATGATGTGTTCTTCGACCAGGCCGTGACGATGGGCCTGCTGGGTCTGGTGGCCTACCTATTCCTGGTCGGCGCGTTCATCTGGTACGCCGTGCGCGCGCTACGCAAGGCGCCGGGACTCAACGACCAGTTGCTGCTCATCGGCCTGCTGGCGACGGTGGTCGCGCATGTCGGCGAACTCGTCACCGGCATCCAGATCGCGGCCACCTACACCTACTTCTATATGGCCGTCGCCCTGACCGTCGTGCTCAGCTACGTGCTCAACGGCTACCTGCGGCAAGACACGCCGGTCCCGGCAACCGGCGACGCGACGGAAACGACGCTGAACGGAGCGCCGGCCCTAGAACCGATCGGGGCCGCCGCAGGCAACGGGCACGAAGAAGCGGTGGCCGCGGTGCCGGCGCGCGGCAGCGTGGCGGTCGCCGGCGCCGCGAAGCCTAACGGCCGGGGCGCGGTCCCGGCGGGCAAGAAGGGCTACGCGGCGGTGGGGCCGGCCACGGGACCGGCAGCCGGGCGCCGCGCGGCGGGGGGCAACCAACCGTCCGCCGGGGGGCGCATCCCGCCCGCCGGGCGCAGTGCGGGGGGCGCGCGGCCCAACATGCGCGCGATGAGCCGCGTCGGCAGCTATGCCCTGGCCCAGCCGGGTATGCTCGTGCTCTACGGGGTGCTGGCCGCTGTCGGGTTGCTGATCGCCATTGGGCTGAACGTCAATCTGGTCAAGGCCGACATGTTCTACAAGCAGGGCCTGGCCTATGATAATGCCCAGCGCTGGCCCAACGCCATCGGCCCCTACGAGAAAGCGATCCAGATCGCGCCCAACGAGGACTTCTACTATCTGTTCCTGGGCCGCGCCTATATGGAGTGGTCGAAGCGCACCGCGTCCTTCCAGGGCAGCCCCCCCGCCGAAGAGTTGCTGGCCCGCGCGCAGTCGGCCCTGCTGACGGCGGAGGCGCTGAATCCGCTCAACACCGACCATTACGCCAATCTGGGCCGGCTCTATATCTACTGGGGCGACACCCTGGCCCAGGACAGCAAGACCGCTGACCAGGCGGCGCAAAAGTACGCGCAGGGTATCGCCGAGTACGAGAAGGCCCATAACCTCAGCCCGGGCAACGCCGAGATCTGGAACGAACTCGCACTGGCCTACGCCAAGGGCGGGCGCACCGACGACGCCCTGGCGGCTATCCGCGGCTCGCAGCAGATGGACGACCGCTATGATCAGACGCCGTTTATCGCGGCTGAAATCGAGCGCAGCGCCGGGGAACGCTACGAGGCGCTAGCCCAGCAGCCGGGCGTGACCCAGGAAATATCGGCCACCTACACGCTCTCGGCGACCAAGGAAGCCCAGGCCGCTGCCGCCGATTACGTCGCCACAATCAAGCTGACTCCCGCCCAGTTGCAGGATAGCGACTTCGACAAGCGAATCGACTTCCTGAACCGGCATAATGTGCTGCCGGTGCTGGCCGCGGGCTATCAAGAGGTGATCAGCGCGGCGGTGAAAGCCAAGCAGGAGGACCCGGCTAACCCGGATGAGCCGGTACAGGCGCGCGCCGCGCTCGGCTATATCCAATGGAAGCTGAACAAGACGGCGGACGCCATCGCCGAGTTCGAGCGCGCCGTACAGTTGCAATGCGACGACTTCTTCAACCTGCAAAATCTGGGTATGCTCTACCGCGATACCGGGCAGGACGAGAAGGCGTTGAATATGCTCGAAGCGGCGCTGGCCGTGGCCGACTGCAACCCGAACGACCCCTATGCCAAGTCGTGCGATCTGTTGCGGGCGAGCACCGACCCGAACGCCAATCCGGCCAAGACGACCGTGTGTACGCCGCTCACCGGGCAAAGCGATATGGCCGACACGATCAACAGCCTGCGTTCCGAGGTGCAGCGCCTCAAGCAGAAGCTTGGCCGGTCTTAAGCAGACCAGGGAGGTGCGGGCATGATCCAGTACGCGGCGATCCTGCTGTCGGCTATCGCCATTGTGCTGTTCGTGACCCCGTTTGTGCGCACCGCGGCCACCCGGTTTGGTGTCACCGATACGCCCAGCGCGCGGAAAGTCCACGCCAACCCGGTGCCGCTACTCGGCGGCATGGCGATCTGGGCGGGCTTTGTGCTGACCCTGCTGCTGTTCGATACCGCGCCCTTCGTGCAGCAGTTCGGCAGTATCATCGTCGGGGCCACGGTGGCCTCGCTGGTCGGCCTGTGGGACGACCGCTGGGGCATGAAGCCGATCTTCAAGCTCTTCGGCCAGATCGTGGCCGCCGGGCTGATGGTCGCCTTCGGCACCAGCGTCCACTTCCTGCACAATGATGTGCTGAACATGGCGGCGACCATCCTCTGGGTCGTCGCCATTACGAACGCGCTCAACCTGATGGATAACATGGACGGCCTGGCGGGCGGAGTCGCCACGTGGGCCGCCTTTTTCATCTTCTTGCTGGCGCTCATGAGCGGCCAGCGTCTGGTGGCGCCTTTCGCGCTCGCCCTGGCCGGTGCCTGCATCGGGTTCCTCTACTACAACTTCAAGCCGGGCCACATCTTCATGGGCGATACGGGCAGCCTCTTTCTCGGCTTTTTGCTGTCCGCGGTGGCCCTCAAACTGCGCTTCCCGGTGCTGTATGACCCAATCACCGGCGTGCCCATCGACCACCAGGCCGTGACCTGGGTGATTCCGCTGCTGGTGCTCGGCCTGCCG
>JAICKM010001078.1 GCA_025927935.1 Chloroflexia bacterium
GGCCCGGGCACGGTCCCGCGCTTGCTGCCCGGCGGCGCCCGCCGTGGCGAACGTGTAGTCCAGGGCCGGATCGGGGAGCAGCCAGGCCCGCTCTTCGTCCCGCAGCAGGCCCGGCAGCACTTCCGGCGCAGCCAGGGCAGCATAGAGTAGCGGCAGGTCCGGCAGGGGCGCGGGTGGGACTATACCGGCCAACCGGGTGCGATAATGGCGCAGGACCAAGACCTGCGCCCAATCCAGCACCAGGTTGCCGTCACCGATGCCGCGCTCACCCGGCGCGCCGAACAAACGTAGATACTCACCCAGCACCGGTAGATGGACTTCTAAGGCCAGCAGCAGTGTGGCCGCTATAGCTGCTGAGCCGCCATCATCAGGCGGCGGTTGCGCGGCCAACAGGTTCAGATGCAGGCTGCCGCCCGGATTTTCCAAGTCATTCCAGAGGATGGGCACCCGTCCGGCGATGGCCGGATGGGCCGCCAGTTCACGCCCCGCGTCCCCCGTCGAATCTAGATGCAGGACCCCAATGCCCGCGTCGAGCGCCTGACTAATGAGGCTGCAGACCGTGGTCCAGCGCGCGCTTGGGCCCGCGCCGAGCACGGCGAAATGGCCGCCCCATTGGGGCTGACCAGGCTGATTCTCGCCGACAGGAAGCCCCAGAGGACGACCATCAACCGTCGCGATACCCAGCACGAGGGCCGTAGCCACCCCACTGGGGAAACCATAGCCCGGCGGCAATGGAATATGGAGACTGGTATGGGTATCGAGGCGCGCGGTGCCTGGCGTACCGGTGGGCGGCAGCCGGAAGATCGGGGCGCCTGTCTCCGGCCACGGTTCGACGAGCAGACAACAGCGGAAGGCCCGCTCGTAGCGACCCAGCCGGGACCACAGCGGTGACCAGAGCGGTTGGAGCCCGGCGGTGCGCGCCGCCGCAGCCGGCAAACCCAGTCGGATTACTACCCCACCACCGGCGACCAGATGGATGCGTACTTCGAGGTCGTCATTGCCGCCAGCGGCGTCCAGCCAGGGCGTCGCATCGCACGGGTCGGCCAGCCCACCCTGCCCCGCTGCTTTGAGCGGCCAGCGCGCTATTAGCGGCCCAACGCGCCGCGGCTGCGGCGGCATGGGCTCCAGGACAAGTTCCGGCAACAGATGCCCGAACAAGCGCTCGAGCGCACCGGCGCTCCCCGCCGGGATGTCGAGCGTCAGGGTCAGGTGCCCCGCCTCCCGGTACCAGATCAGCACGAACCCCCGTTGCGTCGCCCGTGCAAGCGTGTCCAGTCCCCGGCCCAAGGTCGCCCCCGCTTCCAGGGACCAACCCGGCGTGTGATAGCGGACGCGGTATTGTGTGCGCGGGCCCAGCCAGGGGTCGAGCAAGGCTGCGGCTACCGCGGCCCCGCCCGCCAGGCCACCCAGCAGCAAGACGAAGCCTACCGGGCTGCCATGCAGCCCGATGCCGCTGATGATCAGGCTAAGGAGTCCGGCCACCATATACTTCAGGTGCCGTTGGGTCAGCAGGGGGATCCTACGCGTCACCGGGTTCCTCCTGGTCGTGTGCGCGATGCGCAGCAGGCATGATGGTTACCGGCCTGCCCTCCGGCACAGGCATGGCGTGCGCCTGCGCCTGGCGGCGATGTAGCTCCAGCTTCGCCATTAGAAACTGCAAC
>JAICKM010000999.1 GCA_025927935.1 Chloroflexia bacterium
GGCGGACACAGCACCGGCGAGGAGGCCGACAAACAGGCGGACATCCAGGGGCATTTCCGCTATAATAGGGATGATCGGCGTAACCGGGTAAGGTATGGGCCGCGCGCCGGGCGGCGCGCAACGCGGAGCGAACCGCCGTGGGCGCCCACTAGAAGGATCCTGGTATGGACGAATCCGCCTCCTTCGGCCGGTGGCTGAAGGCGCGCCGGAAAACCCTGGATCTGACACAGTGGGATCTGGCGAAGCAAATCGGCTGCGCGGAAGGAACGATCCAGAAGATCGAAGCCGGCGAGCGGCGGCCCTCCCGGCACGTCGCCGAACTCCTCGCCGCACACCTGCGCGTGCCGGAGGATCAGCGCGCTGCCTTCCTCGCCTTCGCCCGTGGCGCCATTCCGGGGCCGCCCCCCGGCGCTGCGGACGCTCCACCCCCGGCGACCGCCCTAGCTCCCGCGCCGCCCTTGCCCAGCCCGCCCGCCCCGCTAACCCGGCTGATCGGCCGCGATGCGACTGTCAGCGCCATCCGGCAGGCGCTGCGCGGCGGCCCGGCGCGGATCGTCACGCTGGTCGGCCCGCCGGGGGTGGGCAAAACCCGCCTGGCCGTGGCTGTGGCCGCCTTGGCCGGCGGTGACTATGCCGGCGGCGCGCATTTCATCGCCCTGGCCGCGCTCCGCGATATGGCACTCCTGGCCTCGACCATTGCGGGCGCGCTGGGCCTCGGCGACCGCGGCAACGCGCCACCACTGGTCGCGCTACAAGCCGCCCTGCACGACCAGGAGATGCTGCTTGTCCTCGACAACTTCGAGCAGATCCTGCCCGCCGCCCCCATCGTGGTCGAACTGCTGCGCGCCTGTCCCGGCGTGCGGCTGCTGATCACCAGCCGCGCGCCGCTGAATGTGCGCGGCGAGCAATCCTGGCCGGTCGTGCCCCTTGCCGTGCCCGATCCCGCCGCGTTGCCCTCACTTGACGCGCTGACCGAGTACCCGGCGGTCGCCCTCTTTGTGGAGCGGGCGCGGATGCTGCAACCCGCCTTTACCGTGCGCCCCGACAACGCCGCGGCCATTGCCGAGATCTGCGCCCGGCTCGACGGCCTGCCACTGGCGATTGAACTGGCCGCCGCGCGCACCCGGCTGCTGCCGCCCACTATCTTGCTGGCGCGGCTGGGCCAGCCGTTGCCGCTGCTGACCGGCGGCCCCCGCGACCTGCCCGCCCGCCAGCAAACCCTGCGCGATGCCATTGCCTGGAGCTACGACCTGCTCGCGCCCGGCGAACAACGCCTCTTCCGGCGCCTGGGCGTCTTTGCCGGGGGTTGGACCCTGCGCGCCGCCGAGGCCATCGGCAACGCCGGGGACGACCTCCTCATGCCGGTCATCGATGCCGCCGCTACTCTGCTCGACCACAGCCTGATCACCGGGGCGGCCCTGGCGGCGGGCGAATCGCGCTTTACCATGCTGGAGACGATCCGCGAGTATGCGCTGGAACTGCTGGAGGCGAGTCCCGAAGCCGCGATGGTCCACCGCAGGCACGCGGAGTATTTTCTCGCGCTGGCCGAGGCCGCCGACCCGGAACTCAGCGGCGGGGACTCGGCGGCGGTGCTGGCCCGCCTGGCGGTGGAGCAGAGCAACATCCAGGCAGTATTCCGCTGGTCCATCGCCGCTGAGGGCGCCGCGACGGCGTTGCGGCTGGGCGCCCTGTACTGGCGCTTCTGCGAGATGCGCGGCTTTCTGGACGAGGGGCGCTACTGGCTGGAGACCGTGCTGGCGGCGACCGATCCGGCGCCGGTGGCCGTGCGCGGCCTGGTGCTCATGGGCGCCGGGCGCCTGGCCTGGCTGCAAGGCGACTACGCGGCAGCCCGCGCCTACACCGAGCAGAGTGTGGCCGTGTTTCGCGCGCTGCACGACCGGGCCAATCTGCCCCGCGCCCTGCACAGCCTGGCCCTGCAACTGGGCGCATTGGGCGAACCGGTCCAGGCGCGCGCTTGCTACGAAGAAAGCCTGAGCCTGATGCGCGCCCTGGGCAATCGCGCCGGGGTGGCCCGGTTGCTCAACAGCCTGGGCATCGAGGCCCGCGCCCAGGGCGACTTCGCCCGCGCCATCGA
>JAICKM010000649.1 GCA_025927935.1 Chloroflexia bacterium
ATTTCCATTGTCAACCCTCCCAGGGGTGGGCAGTCCCGGAGCCGGAGCGGAGCCAGGCGAGGATCGCCCGCTCCGGCTCCGGCAGGCCGGGATGCGCGCCGGTTAGCGGCCCATCATGTCGTGGAAGAGCTGCTCGGCGCCCAGCAGGCCCAACTGCACCTCGAACTCGGTCCCCTTGTGCTCGGGGTGCCATTCGAGGCGGGCACGCTGGAAGTACTGCTGCACATATTGCTGGCCGTTGGTCGGGCTCGGCCCGTTGTACGGCTCGGTGATCGGGAAGCCAAGTTGGACCAGGCCGCCGTGCCGATTCCAGTAGTCGAGGAAAGGCCCGGACGCCGTGTGCTGCGTGTCGGCGAAGTAGGCCAGGCCGGCGCTGTTCGCCACCATGGCGACCGGCTGGGTCGCCACGTTGATGTTCGGCGCCGGGTCCATATTGGTGTAGTATTTGCCGGCGGGCGGCGCGCTGTTCGGATTCAGCAGCGGAGTCACGGCGGCCAGCACCTGGTCCACGGTCAGCGGCGAGCCGAACGCGGGCGACGGGGCCGGGTCGTTCATCACGGCGCGCAGGGTCGAGGCGTGCTGCGCTTCCACGTTGTGGATGCTCGCCGCGGCGGCCAGCAGGTTCTTGTCCTGGATCATCGGGGCCGCGCCCAGATAGGCGCCCGCGCCCACTTCCTCGACCTGGGCGAAGAACTTGACCACTTCGTCCTGGCTGCCGAACTTAGGGAAGTAGTACGTCGCCTGCTCGGCGACCGGCTGCGCGCCCATCTTGTTGATCACCCCGGTCAGGGCGACGACGTGGGCGTGCTCGTGATCGCCAAAGGTCTTGAAGTACTCGGCCACCTTGCCACTCAGCAGCCCGCTGCTGTTCACGGCGCGATAGGCGGCGTCTTCGACGTGTTCCAGGGTCAGCGCAAACTGGAGGATATCCAGGTCGGTTTTCAGCTCCGCGGCGGCGGCGAGGCGGACCCCGGCGCGCTGGCCGGGTGTCAGCCCTGCCATGCCCAGGAGCGCGGCGGCTCCGGCCAGCGCCCCCGATCCGGCCAGGAACTGCCGGCGCGAGATGCCCTTACCGGCGCCCTCGGGTAGAATCATGTTGCTCATCAGTCAGACTCCTCTCATCAGGGTGCCCACCTGCCGGTGGTTTGCCCCAGGTATCGATGTTACTTTTTGAAGAACGGGGCTACCTTCGCCAGCACTTCGTCCGGCGTAAAGGCCGGGGTGAAGGCGTCCGGCACCGGAGGAATATCGAGCAGGTAGCGGATTAGAGCGGTGTGCCGGGCCTCGACCTGCATGATGCTCGCGGCCGCGGCCAGGATGTCTTTGTTCTGGATATAGCCGGCCGCGCCCAGGTAGGCGCCCACGCCGGTCTGCTCGACGATGTTCAGCAGGTTCAACACGGCAGCGCGGTCGCCGAGGGTGGGGAAGTTGTAATCGGCCTTCTGCACGGGCGTCCCGCCCAGCTTCTCGACGGTCGCCTTGACCGCGTCCACATGCGCCTGCTCCTGCTGGCCGAACAGCGTGATGTACTGCTGATCGCGGCCCTGGAGCTTGCCGCTGTCGACAATGGTCTTGTAAAGTGTCGCCTCGAAATACTCCAGCGTCAGCGCATAGTTCAGGACATCGATATCGCTCTTGAAGGGCGCATCGGCGGCGAAGGCCAGGCCCCCGCTGCGGCTCGCGGTCAGGGCGACAGCGCCGAGCATGGCCGCGCCCCCAAGGCCCACGGCCCCCTTGGCGAAATCGCGGCGGTTGATGCCGCCGCCGTTTTGTAGCTCCATTAGAATTGCTCCTCTCAACTGTATGGCCGGGAGCCGAATGCTCCCGGCGGGTTGCGTCGCCCGTCCGGCCGGTTGGGTTTTTCGCTCCCTCCTTATACCCAGGTGGTTGCCGATTGGATTGGGGTCCACCAAAAATCGGGTAATGCGTTTGTACCTTTTTCGGCCATGTAGCTACCAGCGGTCAGCGGTCGGCGGTCAGTAAGACGGAAAGAACAGCCGCCGGACCGCGGGGGATCGCGATTGATCGATCTCTGAACGCTGTTCGTGTAGCGGTGTAGCAGGCACATGGCGTGGCCGCGCGTAGCTGATAGCTGACTGTTGACGGCTGACCGCTGAACTTGCGCCCTACACGTAAAAGGGTTACAATAAACAGTGGGTAAATGTGGATTACCAGGTCCGGAATGTGCTTCCGTGTGCCGTTCCGCGACCGGTATCAGGCTAGGTCCAGTTTGGGTTGAGGAGGCTCCAATGTCGGAGAATAATGAGAACAGTAATGTCGAGAAATCGACCTGGGTAACGAAGAAGGGTCTCGCACAGATGCTCAAGGGCGGCGTGATCATGGATGTGGTCACCGCTGAGCAGGCGCGGATCGCCGAAGAGGCCGGGGCCGCCGCGGTCATGGCCCTGGAGCGGGTGCCCGCCGATATTCGCGCCCATGGCGGCGTGGCGCGCATGAGCGACCCGGACATGATCCAGAGCATTATGGAAGCGGTTTCCATCCCGGTGATGGCAAAATGCCGTATCGGCCATTTTGTGGAAGCCCAGATCCTGGAAGCCATTGGGGTGGACTATATCGACGAGAGCGAAGTGCTGACCCCCGCCGACGAGCAGAACCATATCAATAAGCATGAGTTCCGCGTGCCGTTCGTGTGCGGGTGCCGCAACCTGGGCGAGGCGCTGCGGCGCATCGGCGAAGGCGCGGCGATGATCCGCACCAAGGGCGAGGCCGGAACCGGCAACGTGGTCGAGGCGGTGCGCCACATGCGCACCGTGCAGGCGGAGATCCGCCGGCTCCACTCCATGGCGCCCGACGAATTGTTCGCGGCGGCGAAAGAACTCCAGGCGCCGTATGACCTGGTGAAGCTCGTGGCCGAAACCGGCAAGCTGCCCGTGGTCAACTTTGCCGCGGGCGGGGTTGCCACGCCCGCCGATGCCGCATTGATGATGCAGCTTGGCTGCGACGGCGTGTTCGTCGGCTCCGGGATCTTCAAGTCGGGGAACCCGGCGGTGCGCGCCAAGGCCATCGTGCAGGCGGTCACGCACTATCGCGATGCCCATATCCTGGCCGATGTGTCGCGCAACCTGGGCGAGGCCATGGTGGGCATCGAGATCAGCACGATCCCGCAGAGTGACTTGCTGGCTTCCCGCGGCTGGTAAGCCGGCTATCAGCAGTCAGCTATCAGCCATCAGCCGGCGGCTAGTAACATTCAGCTTCCATTGGACTGGGGTTGCACATTTATTGCGGCACAGCAATGGCTGGATGAACCTTTCGTACCTGATGGCTGACGGCTGACGGCTTTTATGGATGATGCCTTTGAAAATCGGTGTGCTGGCCCTGCAAGGGGCCTTTCGCGAACATTGTGAAGCGATCCGGGCCCTCGGCGCCGAATGTGTCGAGGTGCGCTTGCCTGAGCACCTGGACGGGCTGGACGGGCTGATTATCCCCGGCGGCGAGAGCACCACCATCGGCAAGCTGGCCGCCATGTACGGGCTGGACGAGGCGATCCGGCGCTTTAACCAGGAGCAGGCCCGTCCTGTCTGGGGCACCTGCGCGGGCATGATCTATGTCTCGCGCGACGCGGGCCGCCCGCAGCCGGTGCTGTCGCTGATCGACCTCAGCGTGGAGCGCAACGCCTTTGGTCGCCAGGTCGATAGCTTTGAAACCGATCTGCCGATCCCCGCGCTGGGCGAGGAGCCGTTCCCCGCAGTATTTATTCGCGCCCCGTTGATTGCCGGGACCGGACCCGATGTGCAGGTGCTGGCCCGGCTGGTCGATGGGCGCCCCGTGGCCGCGCAGTCTGGACGCATACTGGTGACTTCCTTCCACCCGGAATTGACCGGGGACTTACGTATCCATCGCTACTTTCTGGAGCAATGCGCCGCCGCGGGCGCTCCTGCGGCAGCAGCGCCGCGGAGAAAGACAGCTTGATCCGCAATGCAGGCTGGACCGATATCCTGCGGATCCTGGCGACGCGCGGCCAGCAACAGATCTTGCGCCTCAATCCTCCCTATACGATCATCCAGCCCGAAGCGGTCGTGACCGACCTGATTCGCGCCCAGAACCCGGCGCCCCGCCGCCGCTGCCATACGCTGGTTTATCTCGAAAACAGC
>JAICKM010000479.1 GCA_025927935.1 Chloroflexia bacterium
CTACGCGCGGTGGAGAACTTCCCCATCACCGGCACGCCCATCGCCCGCTATCCCGACCTGATCCAGGCCCTGGCCGCCGTGAAACAGGCCGCCGCCCAGGCCAACAAGGAACTGGGCCTGCTCGACCCCGTCAAGGCCGATGCGATCATCAAAGCCTGCGAGGAGATCCGGGCGGGCTGCTTCCTCGATCAGTTTGTCGTGGACGTGATCCAGGGCGGGGCGGGCACCTCGACCAATATGAACGCCAACGAGGTCATCGCCAACCGCGCCCTTGAACACCTGGGCCACGTGCGGGGCGAGTACGCAGTCATCCATCCGCTGGAACACGCCAACATGAGCCAGAGCACCAACGACGTCGACCCCACGGCGGTGAAGATCGCGCTGCATGTCGGCATCCACCGCCTGGTGGACGCCATGGCCGAATTGCGCGCGGCGTTCGCGGCCAAGTCCGAAGAGTTTGCCGGGATCTTGAAAATGGGGCGCACCCAGCTACAGGACGCCGTGCCCATGACGCTGGGCCAGGAGTTCAGCACCTACGCCATTATGATCGGGGAAGACGAGGCCCGCTTGCGCGAGGCGTCGCAACTGCTGCAAGAAATCAACCTGGGGGCCACCGCCATCGGCACCGGCATTAACGCCCACCCGGAGTACGCGGCCCGCGTGTGCCGCGCCCTGACCGCCCTCACCGGCATCCCGCTGATCACCGCGCCCAATCTGGTCGAGGCCACACAGGATGCCGGAGCCTTCGTCCAGCTTTCCGGCGTGTTGAAACGCGTCGCGGTCAAGCTGTCCAAGATCTGCAACGACCTGCGGCTGCTCTCCTCCGGGCCGCGGGCGGGGCTAGCCGAAATCAACCTGCCCGCCATGCAGGCCGGGTCCAGCATCATGCCGGGCAAAGTCAACCCGGTGATCCCGGAGGTGGTGAACCAGATCGCCTTCGAGGTCATCGGCAACGACATCACCGTGAGCTTCGCCGCCGAGGCCGGACAACTCCAGCTCAACGCTTTCGAGCCGATCATCGCCTACAGCCTGTTCCAGAGCCTGACCCATCTGCGCGCGGGCTGCCTGACCCTGGCCGAGCGATGCGTGCGCGGCATCACCGCCAACCCCGCGCACCTGCGCCGCATGGTCGAGCACTCCATCGGCATGGTCACGGCGCTCAACCCCTACATCGGCTACGAACATGCCTCGGCCATCGCTCAGGAGGCTCTGGCGACCGGCCAGAGTGTCTACGACCTGACGCTGGCCCGCGGCCTCTTGACCAAAGACCAACTGGACGACATCCTGCGCCCCGAAGTGCTCACTCGCCCCCGCTCCACGCTACCGGCGCGGGAATAGCGTGGCCCGGCGTTGCCAGGCTCCTCAAGGGGCGGGCAACATTTACGAAGCCCGCCTGCTCGGGCTGGATTCATCGGGGAAATAGGCCGCGCAGGCGGGCTTGGTAGCCGTAGCCCGCCCGTTGACGGGCCGGGCTACCCGGTCACGGGCCGGGCAACGCCCCCTCGCGCACCGTGGCCGCGCGCTCGTGCCAGACAATCAGGCGATAGATCGTCAGGAACAACAGGCTGACGCCCGTGACCGCGTAGTACAGCCAGACCCACACATTCGTGCTGTCGGTGCCGCTGAGGATGCCGTGCAGCAGCGCCAGCACGAACACGCCGTAGCTGAACCCGTGGATTACACGCCAGGCGCGCTGGCCGATCTGCCGGCGCAGATAGAAGGTCACGGTCACCACTGCGAAGGCATAGAGCGCGATCTGGCCCAGCCCCACCTGGAGCGGGCGGTACGTGGCCCCGGCGAACGGGATCACGATCTCCGGCAGCGAGTAGTGAATGTACTGGTCCTGGATAAGCAGCAGGATCGCCGCGTGGAAGGAGGTGAAGGCCAGCGCCAGCACACTCGTATGCTCGTGCAGCGCCAGCGCCGTCGGGCCACCCGGCCACATGCGGGCCAGTTTGTTGCTGATCAGCACACCAAACATCATCGACATCCAGGCCAGAGCGTAGGCCACCAAACCGCTCACGCGGGTCAGATACCAGTAGCCCTTGGGATCGGGGCCGAACAGCGAGGCGCTGAGTTGTGGCAGCCAGACCGGCAGCACGGCGAGCAGCAGGGCCGTACCCACAGCCCCGCCCACCAGCACGGCCACTTGCCAGGGCGCTACAGAGGGTTCAGGTTCGGGTGGGACGGGCGCACCCGGCGCGGGGGAATACATGCGTTAACTCCAATAATAATCCGGCAGCCGGCGGCTCAACCGAACCTGCCCATCATCCAAAACTAACAGCCCGGCCAGGGCCGGTTGGGCGTCGAGCCAGGCCACCCCGGCCCCGCTGCCCAGGATCAATACCGCTTTGGCGGCGCTTTCCGCCGCCACCGCGGTGGGCGCCAGTACCGTGGCGCTCAACACGTCGGTCGTCGCCGGGTGCCCCGTGCGCGGGTCGAGGATATGGTGCTGCCAGACCCCTCCGCGCTGCCAGCGGCGATAATCGCGGCCCGACGTTGCCACGGCGCCCCCGCGCAAGGCGAGAAGCGCCAGGTCGCGGTCGGCATCGCGCGGGTCGCCCGCGCCGATAGGCCAGGGCTCCCCGGTCGCTCGCGGGCCGCTGACCCGGATATCGCCGCCCGCGTCCACCAGGGCCGGCGCGTGCGCGGCCAGCCGTCGCGCCGCCCGGTCGGCGGCCCAACCCTTGGCGATGCCGCCGAAGTCGAGGCGCACCCCTGCCGGCACCTGCACCGCTTGCAGCCGCGGCAGCAGGCGTACCGCCTGCCACGCGGGCAGCGGTCCCGCCGGAGCCACGGCTGCCGATCCGGCGGCGGGCAGCGCGGCAAAAGTGCGGTCATAGCCCGCCGCCTCCAGCGCGACCAGTCCCGTCGGCATGACCAGCCCCCCGGTGCGCCGCGCGGCGGCGAGCGCGGCCTGGAGCACTTCCCACAGCACCCCGCTCACGCGCACAATCTGCCCGGCGCGGGCGTTCAGGCGGCTCAATTCGCTGTCCGCCCGGAAGCGACTCAGCGCCGCCTCCCACGACTCAAACCAGCCGGGCACCTGGGCCAGCGCGCGCCGGGCGCGCGGCCCCTCGGCGTCCAGCACCGCTTTCATCTCGCAGCCCATGGCCCGAAAACTGAGCGCTTCCATCAGCGCGACGAGTGTGTGCGCCCCAGCGGCGCCGGCAACTGCCCGCTTGACGACCCGCCCAGGCTGGGAGTCTGGCTGTCCGACGACCCGCCGAAGCCGGGGAGCAACCCGGTAGACGGTACGCCCGACCCGGAGAACGACCTTCGCCCCCGCCGCCCGCTGGGCTGCTGGGTGAAGGGGTTCTGGTTCGCGTCCGGCGCGTTTGTCTGCGGCGCGATGGCCTGCGGGGCGGGCGCCGCCGACGCCGAGGATGCGCTGTCGGCCACGCTGAGCGCCGCCCAGCCGCCGACCGTGGCGGCCACCGAGGCCACCGTGATCAACGTTTTCACATTCCGGGTTGCGGCCGAGCGCTGCTTGCGCTGGGCAGAAGCCTGGTTCATAAACATAAAATCCTTTCCCAATGCCCCCCGCCCCTACGCGGCCCCGCCGGGACGCCATTGTCCCCATTACACAACGAAGCGCGACCGCGCAAAGACATGCGGCTTTGTGTACTCCTCGTACACAAGTTTTATTATACAACTCGCACTTTAAGGAAAGATAAAAGAAACCCGCAGAATTGCGTAAGAACGTAGCAACCCACGCCGGTTATTGTGCGTGTCAGGCCAGTTCGAAACCAACCGCCGGCTACAGGACGCTTGTCGGGGCCAGGAACAAACCAGCCCGCGGCAATAGGGCACCTGTAGGGGCCGGCTTCAAACCGGCCCTGCCGCTCCATGGGACCACCCACCCCCAAATCTGTAGCGCCCTACGTAGCCCTACGTAGCGCGTCAAAGCACCTCCCGCCGGCCGGGAATACGTAAAGCGCCCCGTAATTCCTACGATGTGCCGCCCACCCACCCGCCGTATAGTGGACTCATCAAGCAAACAACCCGGCAGGTGCGGCAAGTAACGACCCGCCAGACAGCAAATAAGGAGGTTCCCAATGAGCACGCGGACTATGACCACCCCAACCACCAAGCACTCGATCATCGGGGTGCTACCCCAGCCGGCGGCGTTGCAAAACTGGATGCGCCAGCGCCGCTTCCGCCAGGCGCAAGCCCGCGCCTATGCCCGCTTCGCCGCGGAGTATCCGCTCTGGGCCGCCTCCCTGTTCGACGCCCATTTCCTCACCCATGACGCCGCGCCCGCCCTGGCGCACTATGCCGCGACGGCCACGCGCCCGACCGCCAACGAGATCGCCATCCTCTGGGCCACCCAGTTCATCGGGATCCACTATCAGCCGACGCAGGCCCAATTTGCGGACGCCATCGCGGTGGCCGGCGCCTTCCTCGACTATCTGGACGCCGAACTGCAATACACGCGGTAGCTACAGCGGGCGTGACGGGCGCCCTCAACGGAGCGGACATCCCGCGCCAAATCAAATAAGGAGCACAGTCATGATCGGCAATATGTATAATTGGGCTTTCCCCGAAGAGCAAATACAGGCAGTCAACGAAGCCCACCGGGCCGAGGCTGCCGCCTTGAGCCGCGTAGTGCAAGCGACTGACCGCGCCCGCCCGGCCCCCCTCCGGGGACACATGCCCCGCCTGATCCGCGCCTGCCTGCGCGCCCTGCGTGTAGCGCCAAAGCCACACTACCAGGCGTAATCCGTGCGCCGGCCCCGGGCGTAGTGATTGCGCCACTGTCCTACGCCTGGCGATGGAGGACCCTGGGGGTGAATACCCCGGCGCGGATTAGCCCGCGCGGTGGACCCAGGATCGGCCTCGCTCCTGATGCGCGAGCCGCGGTGGAGTGCTAAACTGATACCATTGGTGAGCAGGTCCGTTGAGTAGCCGCGGTTGTAGAGCCGCCAAAGGAGAACCGTTGTGTCGTACATGTATCGAATGGAAGAAGTCGCCATGGACACCGTGCGCGAGCGCGTGGCGCAAGCCGAGCGCGATCAGCTAGTGCAGCAGCGCTACGCCAAGCAGCCCACCGCGTCCAAGCCGATGCGCCGGGTGGCCCGGCTCCTCGTCACTCTCCACCTCCGCCCGTCCACCTGAACCGGCGCGGCAATTACTACGCATCTATAGGATAGGCCAGGGAGATCCCCTGGCCTATCTGCTTTCAGCGGTTTTCCGCCCCGCTCAGGCATGGTAAAATACGGGTTACCGGCCCGCCGGTGTCGATCCTGACCCCGCCTGTTCGTCGGATGTTATAGAGGCGCCGATCCCGGTCCCGGCGACCGGCCGTGCAACCGGAGATCGCAACCCGCCGGCTAATATACAGGAGGACTCCCGTGAAATACATGATGCTGTTCATCGACACGAGCGAGGGCATGGAAGGGCTGGACGACCCGGCAAAAGTCTACGAGGAAATCGGTAAATGGTGGGGCGAGCATGCCCAGGCCGGCCGCATTCTGGAAGGCTACGAACTCCAGCCCGCCCGCACCGCCACCACCGTCCATCGGCAGAACGGACACACTGTCGTGACCGACGGGCCGTTCATCGAGGCCAAGGAGAGTGTGGGGGGCTACGGGATTATCGAGGTGCCCGATCTGGATGCCGC
>JAICKM010000207.1 GCA_025927935.1 Chloroflexia bacterium
GGCGCGGTCTCGGCCTGGGCGGTGCGCCGTTGCTCGCGGTCGAGGCGGGCGGCGATTTCGCCCGCCGCCGGGCGGGTGGTGCGATTGGCGGCGCGGCGGGCCTCGAACAGCGGCCCCAACGCGGCGCTGGCCGAGGCGTCGCTGGGCACGACCGGCGCGACGGCGGGCCGCAGGCGTCCGCGCACCTCGCCCCAGAAGCGCGGGATGTCGCGCCAGCCCACCAGCACCCGGCGCGCGCCGATGTCAAGCGGCAGCAGCAGCAGCGCCAGCAGCAAGAGCCACGGCCAGAGATCGACTGCCCGCGACACGGCGGGCAGATCGTGGTTGAACACGGCCTGGCTGCTGGCCGTATCCAGGGCCAGCGTCCGCCCGCCGGTCACGGCGGTCAGGCGGGCCAGCAGGCCATTGTTGCCCGGCAGGGCGCGATACTCGGGCGAGTAGGGTACGATTAGGCCGACCGTCTGTGCGCTGCTGCCTGCGGCGCCCGGCGTGCCGGCCTGCACGCGCACCAGGTAGGCACCCTCCGCGCCCGCCGGGAAGGTGCCTTCGTAGTGGCCCGGCGCGGTCTGGCGCAGCGTGAGCGACTGGCTCACCGGCACCCCCGCCTGGGCGGGCGGCACCACGGCGGCCAGCGGGTGCAACTGGTTGATCGGGTCGCCGCTGCCGCTGACGGCGTCGAGGCTGACGCGCGCCTGGTTGTCTTGCAGTTCGACGCGCGCCTGCAAGCCGCCGCCGTTGTCGGTGCCCATCGCCCAGCGCTCGGCGGCGCCCCAGAAGGTGGGGAAATCCTTCCAGCCGATCCAGTCGGTGGCCCAGCGGCCCTTCGCGTCCGAGGTCCAGGCCGCCACCCGGCCCAGGCCGTATTGCCAGTGGGCCAGCACCGGGTCGCCGCTGTCGGAGACCAGAGCCAGCACCGCCTCCGGGCGCACGGTCGTGCCGACGTAGCCCAGCAGGGGCGGCGTATCGGCGATGTTTTGCAGGATCGGGCTGGGCGCGGTGCGCTTGGGCGTGAAGGAATGCTCGATCAGGTAGGAGCGCGAGGCCAGGTGGCTCTCGTGGGCGAAGATGGCGGGCAGGCTTCCGGCGTCCAGCGTGTTGTAGAAGCGCCCACCGCCCTGTGCCGCCAGGCTGCCCAGCAGGCCGGCGTCCACATCGGAGCCGAGGCCCACGGTCGAAAGCGTGATCTTGCCGCTGCTCATGCGCGCCAGCAGGCCGGGATAATCGCCACCCTGCGACTGGCCGTCGGTGAGCAGCACGATATGCTTGGCGCGGGCGTTGCTCTTCTCCAGCGCGGCCACCGCTTCGGCCAGGCCCGAATAGATGTAGGTGCCGCCGCCCGGCCCGATGCTGCCGATCTTGTCGCGCAATGTCGCCGGGTCGCCCAGTTTGGTCAGGGGCACCGCCCAGTCGGCGGCCTCGTCAAAGGTCACGACGCCCACCGAGTCGCGACCGTTCAACTGGCTGACGGCCTGGAAAGCCGCCTCCTTTGCCAGTTCGATCTTGGAGACGTTGGTCATACCCCCGCTGCCGCCCTGCGGCGAGGCCATGCTGCCGGAGCGGTCGATGACCAGCACCATCGCCACGGCGGGAATCTCCAGTTGCGAGGGCAGGTCCATCGTCACGGGCATCATCTGTTCCAGCAGGCTGCGCGAATAACCGCCCGCGCCGTAGCTCTCCTCGCCGCCCACGACAATCAAGCCGCGCCCCAGGTCGCGCACATAGGTTTGCAGGGCCGGTTGCGCGCCGTTGGGCAGCGCGGGCAGCGGCACGTCCACCAGCGTCACCGCCTCATACGTCGCCAGGTGGGCCACGTCGAGCGGGATGTCCGCGGCGGCCAGCACATCGCTGTCCACCCCAGCGGCGGTGAGCGCCTGGCGCAGCGCCGCCGCCTCGTCGGGATGGCCTTCGACCAGCAGGACGCGCGGCTTGCCCGCCACGAAGTTGTAGGCGGAATAGTGGTTGTTTTCGGTGCGCGTGTCGGCCCCGGCGGGTGCGCTGATCTCGGCGCTGTAGGTGTGGAAGCCCTTGCCCGCCGCGGCCATCGGCTGGACAAAGGTGGTCGTGCCCGCGCTCAGCCGCACCTCTTGCTGGCCGATCAAGGAGCCGTCGGCCAGCAGGCGCAGCGTGGCGCTGGTCTCCGTCGTGCTACGGATAGTGATGTGCAGCTCGAAGCGTTCGCCCTCGCGGGTCTGACCGGGGGCGTCCAGGTTCTCGACCAGCACCTCGCGGCCCGGCGGCGTCGAGAGCGGGATCACGTCCAGGCGCACGCCGCGCGCCGCGGCCAGCCGGGCGGCGCTCTCGGCGCTGTCCAGGTTCTCGTTGCCGTCCGACAGCAGCACCAGGCGGCCCTGCGCGTCGGGCGGGAACAGGGCGGTGCCCAGCCGGATGGCGTCGGCCAGGTTGCTGAAGGTGCTGGCCGGTTTGCTGGCGACATCGGGCAGGGTACGGTCGGCGCTCAACGGGCGGTCCACTACGGCCTCCGAGCCGAAGGCGACCACGGCGGCCTGATCACGCTGGCCCATGTGCGGCAGCGCCTGGCGCACAAATCCACCGCGGCGTCCTGCTGGGCGCGCGGCACACTGTCGGAGCGGTCGAGTAGGAAGACCACGGCCAGGTTATCGACCGCCTGCACGACCTGGGTGCCCGCCACCGCCAGCACCAGCAGCGTCAGCAGCACCAGGCGCAGGCCCAGGCTGAAGCGGCGGCGGGCACGCGGCAAGGCCGCCAGGCTGTCGCGTGCCAGCAGGACGGTAAGCGGGATGAGGGCCAGCAACAGCAGCCCGAGCGGTTGGGTAAAGCTGATACCCATGACGTGTCCTTCGCCGGGCGGCTAACGCGCGGGATGCGCCAGCACCCGGTAGCTCGATGTCTCTGTGGTGGTCGGCGCCAGGGCCGAGATGACCAGCGCGGCACTCTTGACGGTGCTGCCCAGCGCGGGAATGGTCAGGCTGCCGTGCTGCTGTTCGTCCAGGGTCAGCGTCTGGATCTTGGTATCGGACGCGGTGCGCCCGAACTCGACCACGGCCACGTACCAGCGCTGCGGCACGACATCGGTGACGCGCACCCAGCCCGCCGCCTGCCAACCGCCGTCGTCCTGTTCGGCGTCCGAGCGATAGCCGATCTCCGGGATGCTGATGTCGTCGAGCACCCAGCCCGGCGCATTATAGCCCTCGTCGGTCAGGTACTGGAAGCGCACCAGCACCTGCTTCCCCGCGTAGGCCGACAGATCGACATTGGCATGGACCCACTGCGGCGCGGCCTTGCTCTGGCTGTCGTGCCCGCTCGGCCCGGTGTAGCCATGGCCGTAGTTCGCCCCGTTGGGGTTGATATCGGTGGTGTACTGGCTCTTCTGCGTGGTCCAGGTCTTGCCGCCGTCGGTCGAGACCTCGACATAGCCATAGTCGAAGTCGCCCTCGATGTTGTACCAGGTCCAGAAGTCCAGCGTCGCCTTGCTCACCTTGCTCAGATCGAACGCGTGGGTCAGCGTCATATCGGCGGAGTCGCGGCGGTTGCTGTACCAGAAATAGTGCCCGGAGTGCGGCTGGGTCTGCACCAGCGGCACCGTGGTGGCGCCCTGGAACTCAACCACGGTATCGCCGCCGCCCCGTTCCAGCGAGATATAATCGGCGCCGTACTGGTGGACCGATCCTGTCACCGGCTCCGGGTTCGTGGGATAGCGGATGATGCGCGTCCCGGCGGTCACGTGCCCGCTGAGCGCGTCGTAGGCATAGCGCCCGTCGCCCACCAGCGGGTCGTTGACATAGTTCGCCACGATCCAGTCCTTGAACACATCGTCGAACGTCTCCGCGTGGCCCTGGCGTTGCAACGCGCCGGTCACGGCGTCCACCCCGGTGCCGGGCGAGGCCATCAGGCTTTTCAGGAAGTCGGCGTCGCCGTAGTGCTGCATCAGGTAGCGCACGAACAGGTAGGCCGCGCCGTAATGCACCGGGTCGGGCGTGTCGCTCCAGGCGTTCAGTTGCACATCGGGGCGCGTGCGAAACGCCGTGTCGCTGCCACCGAGGTTGTAGCCGTTCAGCGCCATCGCCGTCTCGGCGCAACCCTCATCCAACCAGACGTCGCGGTTGCGCTGTACGTTCCAGTGGATCATATGCTGCATCTCGTGGGCCAGCACGCCCTCGTAGAAGTTGTAGGCCCCCGGCAAGCCCTCCGGCTTGGCTGCGATATAGATCATCTCCCGCTCGTTGCTGAACTTGTTGATGGCCCGCACATACTCGTCCGCGGATGAGAAATAGCCGCCCACACCGGGGATGTTGGCCGTCAGGATGGTGATATGCGTATCGCCGTCCACGCCGGGACTCCATTCGCTGCCGAAGTATTGGTGATCCGTCGGGTAGATCTTATCCTCAAAGTTGCGCGCCGAGTCGCGCAAATAGTCCAGGTTGATGTCGTAGCCGTTCTGCACATACCAGTAGGCATGGTCCGTCACCAGTTGCAGTGTGGCGCTGATGGTGATGTTGTCCTTCTCCTCGAAGCGGGCCAGGCTGAACTGGTCCACATCGCCCTCGTGCTTGTTGAGCGGCGTGGTGCGCGCGACGTGGGGAATGGGTGTTGCGGACTTGAGGCGCAGTTGGGCGCTGTTGGTGTACAGGTCGTTGCCCGGCATCACCGCCTTGGCGAGCGCCGCCTGGGTGATCTGAGCGTCCTGCAAACTGCCGCCGGTGGTGACCAGCAAGCCGCGGTCGCCGCCCAAGTTCACGGCGCCCACGCTCAAGAACAGCAGGATGAGGATAAAGATCGAGGTTGCGCGCAACATGATAAGCGGCTCCTTCCGGCGATACAGATCTTTGGACATTATACGAGATCCAGGCCGGATCGGGTATCGCGCGCCGGGCGCGGAACAACAAAAAGCCCACGACGCGGGTGCCGTGGGCCTGTTGGACAGAGTTATATGGTCGGGGAGAGAGGACTTGAACCTCCGACCTCAGCGTCCCGAACGCTGCGCTCTAGCCTAGCTGAGCTACTCCCCGGAACCGTGCCCGTTTCAGGCACGCCCCAGATTATACCAGAAGCCCCCGGCATTGTCAACCTGACGCGAGACCGATTTTTGCCCTGCATGGCGTGTTGCCGGCCTGGATTTGCAGAGCAGAACAAGCACGGGCCTACCGGCGCTCAGGGCGTGACGATAATCGTGATCTTGTAGAGTTCGATGGACATGCAGGTCACGCCTGACGGGGTCGGGAGGCAGGCGCCCTCCGTCGTCAGGTCGGTGCGGCCCGGCGCCACGGCCTGGTAATCCCAGCGGTGGACATCGGGCGCCGTGGGCGTGGGGACGGACAGGGCGCGCAAAATCTGCGGGTCCACCACCGGCTGTGACCAGCGGCGGGCGCTCAATTGCAGCGCGAAGGTCTGGCCCACGGCGAAAGTAAACTGCCCTCCCCCATCGGCGTTGGTGATCACGCGGGCGAGGGACGGGGTGGCGGTGGACGGCTCGGTCGTCAGGATGGTGGTAGGTGGCGCCGTGGCCGGGACAGCGGTGGGCGATGCGACGGGTGACGCCGTGGCCGGGGCGGCGGGCGCCCCGGCTCCGCAGGCGATCAGCAGGGGCAGCATAGCACACAGCAGCAAGCTGCTGGAGAGGATGTGCGCGTGAGCTGGTGGATGGGATGGCATTTAACGCACCTGTTCGACCAGATCCTCGGCTTCGCCGTAGACGCGGCGCAGTTCGGCGCTGACCTCCGGCGCGGGCGTCCAGAAGCCGCGCCCTTCGGCTTCCAGCAGGCGGCCCACCAGCGCCTGGTAGGCATTCGGATTCAGCGCCGCCATCTGCTCGCGGCGGGCGGCATCGAGCACATACGTCTCAGCCAGGCCGTCGTAGACCCAGCCGGGCACGGTGCGCGTCGTGGCACTCCAGCCCAGCGTGTTGGCGACGCGCACGCCGATCTCGCGCACACCCTCGTAGCCGAAGCGCAACATGCCCTCGCTCCAGCGCGGGTTGAGCAGCTTGGTGCGGCTCTCCACCGCCACCATCTCGCCGAGGCTGCGCAGGCGCCCGCCCACGCCCTGCACGTCGAGCACGAAACTCGCGGGCGCGGCACCGCCCAGCGTCTCCACTGCCTTCGAGACACCGCCCAGATACTCGAAGTAGTGGTCGATGTCGCTGATCCCGGTCTCGATGCTGTCGATGTTCTGGAAGGCCACATCGACCGGCCGCAAGGCGCTTTCCAACAGCCCGCGTGCCTCCGTGCCGTCCCCGCCCAAGCCATAGGCGAAGCTCTTGCGGGCCAGGAACGTCTGCGCCAGGGCCGCGGCGTCGTCCCAGGCCCCGGTCTCAACCTGGAAATTGATGTTGGCGCCGTAGGCTCCCGGCGCGTTGCTGAACACACGCGTGGCCGCCTCGGCGAAGGGCAAGCCCATGGCGGTCGCGGCCAGGGCGTTGCGGCGCACGAAGTTCTGCTCAGGCGGTTCGTCCGCCGCCGCAGCCAGGCGCACCGCCCGGTCCAGCAGGGTCAACTGGTTGGGCAGCAAATCGCGGAAGATGCCGGAGCAGGTCAGCACCACGTCCATGCGCGGGCGCCCTAGCTCGGCCAGCGGCACCAGGCGCACATCGGCCACGCGGCCCAGCGCGTCACGGTGGGGCCGCACACCCAGCAGCCACAGCGCCTGGGCGATGCCCTCCCCCGCCGTCTTCAGATTATCCGTGCCCCAGAGCACCAGCGCGATGGCGCGCGGCCAGTCGCCCTGCTCGCGGCGGTAGCGGGCCAGCAGCGCCTCGGCGGTGCGCTTGCCGGTTTCCCAGGCCATGCCGGTCGGCACGCCGTAGGGGTCGAGCGCGTAGATGTTCCGCCCGGTGGGCGCGGCCGCCGGGTTGCGCACCACGTCCGCGCCCGGCGAGGGCGGCACATAACGCGCATCCAGGGCGGCGGCAATCGCCGCGGGTTCGGCGTCACGCCGCAGATCGGCGGCCAGCGCGGCAGCCCAGCGCAACCACGGCAAGCAGGCGGCGAGGGCCACGCCTTCGCGCTGCAAGACCTCCGCGGCGGCATCCGGCCCGGCTCCCAGCAGGCGGGCAATCGCTGCCCGCGCCGTCGCGCGCACCTGCTCCAGGGCCGCCAATTGCGCCGCCGGGATACCGTCCTGCGGCGCGTCCACGCCGTCGTCGGGCAGCGTCAGGCCCTGCGCCGCCGCGATGGTCGCCGCCAGCGCGGGCAGGTCATGTTCCGGGCGCGGGTACATGCTCACCTGCACCAGCAGATCGAGCAGTTCCTCGGCGGCGGGCGGGCGCCCGACTTCGTGCAGGCCCACCGGGATCAGGCGGCTCTCCAGATCGAGCAGCGCCGCCCGCAAGTTGGTGAGCGCCGTAGCCGGGTCGGTTGCCTCCGTCGCGGGCCAGGCCAGGTGCAGGACCGTGGCTTGCCGCCCGATAGCATCCAGCATGGCCGCGTCGGGAACGGTGCCGTCCAGGGCGTGCAGGCTCGCCTTCAGGTCGAGCAGTTCGCGGTACAGCCCCGCCTGCTCCAGCGGCGGCGACAGGTAGCTGATCAGCGTCGCCATGCCCCGCCGCCGGGCGATGCTGCCCTCCGAGGGATTGTTGCCGCTATAGACGTACAGGTGCGGCGTCTCCCCGATCAGGCGCGAGGGCCAGCAATCGGCGCTGAGGCCCGCCTGCTTGCCCGGCATGAATTCCAGTGCGCCGTGCGTGCCCAGGTGCAGGATGGCGTCCGCGCCCCAGATGCCGCGCAGCCAGGCATAGAAGCCTGCGAAGCCGTGGTGCGGCGTGATGCCCTGGGCCATCAGCAGCTTCATCGGGTCCCCCTCGTAGCCGAACGGCGGCTGGACCCCGACGAAGACGGAGCCGAACTCGCGGCCCAGGATCAGAATACGCTCGCCGTCGCTGTTCAACGTGCCGGGCGGCGGTCCCCACCCGCCCGCGGCGATCTCGCCGTGCCAGGGGCAGAGCCGGCGATAATCGGCGGTGGTCAGCGCGGCGGCGACGTTCGCGGGCGTGCCGAACTCCATCGCGTTGCCTTCCACCACCAGGCGGCGCAACGTCTCGGCATCGGGCGGCAGGTCCACGGCATAGCCCGCGCCCTGCAACTCCTGGAGAATGCGGTAGAGGCTGGGGAACACCGCTAAATAGGCGGCGCTGCCCACGGCTCCGCCGTTGGGGGGGAAGTTGAATAGAACAATGGCGATCTTGCGCCGGGCTGCCGGTTTGCGCGCCAGCCGCGCCCAGCGACCCGCCCGCGCCGCCAGCCGGGCGGCATTCCGCGGCTCGGCCACGAAATCAGGCTGCCCGCCTTCGGCGATACCACCATAGACCACCGGCTCGACCGCCCCCTCCAGTTCCGGGATCGCCAGTTGCATCGCCACTTGCACCGGCGTGACGCCCGTGCGGCTCGCGCCCCAGTCGGCCAGGCTCTGGAAGTTGAGCGGCACGCCCGTCAGCAGCGGGCGATCCAGGCGGGCCAGTTCAGCCTGGGCCAGCGGGGCGTCGTTGTGCGCCATGCCGCCCACCAGCGCGAAACCCGACAGGTTGATCAGCACATCCACGGCGGCGGTATCCGCGCTGTCTGCCACCGGGCCGGGCGCGAAGAAGCGGCGCATCGCCGCGCGCATGTCGAGACCCCCGGCATAGGTGGGCACCGGCTCCAGGCCCTCAGCGTCGAGCGCGCGGACCAGCGCGGCGACGTGGGCATTGTTCCCGGTCAGGATGGCGGAGCGCAGCGACACGAGGCCCACCGTGCCGCCCGCGCCGGGACCGGGCAGGCCGCGATCCGCCCGCCAGCGCCGGTAAGCGGCCACGCTGGTGAACGGCGCGGGCGCGTCCGGGTGGAAGATCGCCGCGGCGGGCATCACCCGCGGCGGATCGATTGTGAGGCTGCCGGCAGCCTTGCGCGCGGCGGGCGGACCATAATGCGCGGCCAGAGTCAGCAGCAGCCCGGCCAGGTTCTCCGGCGTGCCGTGGACCCAGTATTGCATCAATTGCAGATAGCGCCCCAGGTCGCCCGACGCGCCGGGCACCAGGCGCAGCAGGCGCGGCAGCGAGCGGGTCAGTCCCAGCAACTGCCGGCCCAGGTCCGACTCGCGGCGGTCCGCCTGCGGCGGCGTGCGCGCCCGGCGCTCGGCGGCGCGGCCCATGAGGCGCGCGGCCAGGCCGCCGTCCATCCGCAACCCGCCTAGGCGCGTGCGCTTCATCAACTCCGGCGCGCTGTTGAGGATCACCACCGGCACGCCGGGACGGGCTTGCTGCAACGGATCGAGCAACGCGGTAAGGGGCTGTACATGCTCGTCAAAAAAGAGCATACTGGCGAGCACGGCATCGGCCCGCCCCAGGTCGGCGCCCACCGCCGCGCGCACATCGGGCCGCGCCAGCCGGCTGACGGTATAGCAAGCCACCGCAAAAGGGATGCCGCTGCGGGCGGCCGCCAGGGCGGCCCCGCGGGTTAAGGCTTGTTGATAGGTTTCTTCCAGGGTGAAGACAACGAAGCGCATAGTGCATTATAGCCGACTAGTGCCGTTCTGAGTAGCCGGCTTCGTAAGTCCGTCTGATATGTGGCGCTATAGCGCGCACAATGAAGGGAGCAAGTCGAAACCGTATGGATATCCGTGCCTATAATCGCATGGCCTGGGACCGCCACGTGGACCGGGGCAACCCCTGGACCCGGCCGGTCAGCCCGGAGGCGATTGCCGCCGCCCGCCAGGGCCAATGGGACATCATCTTGACGCCCACCAGACCGATCCCCAAAGACTGGTTCCCCGATCTGCGCGGGACGGATGTGCTCTGCCTGGCGGGCGGCGGCGGCCAGCAAGGCCCCATCCTGGCCGCCGCC
>JAICKM010000148.1 GCA_025927935.1 Chloroflexia bacterium
AGAGTCTGGGTGTGCCCATCCGTCGCAACCGCCGCCGGATTGAGGCGGGTCCTACCCCACTGGCGACACCGGGCCTGCCTGGGCGGCCCGCCATTCCCGGATCATCCGGGCGTGCAGCGGGTAATGGCTGTAGGTATCGAGCCGTAGCCGGTGGCGGAAGCGGGTCTCGCGGGTGAATTGCTCTTCGGGCACGCCGTTGACATAGTCCCGCAGTTGGGCGTGGACGGCATCCAGTTGCCGCAGGACCTCGCCCGGCGGCAGGGCGCGTTTCTGCTGCATCTTTTGGGCGTTGAAGGCGTCGATGCCGCCGTAGGTAGCGTACCGCGGCGGCGTCCCGCCCGCAATGATGAGCGGCAGATACTGCAACGCTTCCTCCTCCCATGTCGTCACGTGGGCCAGGATGTCTTTCACCGACCAATCGTTCGTGACGCCTGGCGTCGCCAACTGTGCGTCGGACAGCCCGGCATAGGACTCGGTGAACTCGGTCCACGCCTTGTCCAGTTTGTGCAGAAGTTGCTGTCTATTCATGATACTGCGTTTTACCCCCTGCGGATACGTAAGTTTGTCCGACCACCTCTTCCAGGGCGTACGCGATGGCCTGGTCGGTCGTCATGGCGCGGCCCTCGGCGCACGCTCGGTCAAACACCTCGGCGCCGAGCTGGGTGCGGACGGTGGCCTGATCGCGGGTGTAGCGGGTATATTCAATGGGGGGTACGGGCGTGCCTATGGCGTCCCGCAGAGCCTGGCTCGCGCCCCACAGCCGCGCCGCCTTCGCCGGGTTATTCATCGCCCGATATAGTAGCGCCAGCCCTTCCAGGCTATAGGCAATACCCAGCTTCGCGCCCAGCACCCGCCGGATCGTCAGGCTTTCGGTGTGCCGCGCCAGCGCCAGGGCATAATCGCCTTGCTCGTATGCCACCAGGCCCAGGTCGGCCAGCATGAGCGCTACCCGTCGCGTATCGCCCAGGGCGCGCTCCAGCGCCAGGGCTTCCTCCCAGAGCGCACCCGCGGCGGTAAACTCGCCCTGCTCATAGACGACCAGCCCCAGGTGGTGTAGCGCCGTCTTTCTATCCCCTGCCGCCTGATCCAGGCCTAGACTTTCTTCATAAATCGCGCGCGCCTGCATATAATCCCCATGATTGTAGAGCACGATGCCTAAGCTGTGGAGGGTTTCAACGAGGTTCTGTGTATCGCCCAACGCGCGCCAGATCTGCAAACTCTCCTCCAGCAGGGCATGCGCGGTGGGATAGTCGCCGAGCACATCGGCGAGCGACGCCGCCACGCGGAGCGCGGTGGCGCGCACGGCGCCCCCGGGCCGGCCCAGGGTCAGGATCCCTAACGTCTGCTCCAATCCCGCGCGCAAGTAGACACGCACCTGCCAAAACCGCTCCAGTGCAATGGCTAAGCGCAACCCGGTTTCGGCCGCCTCGCTATCGCCCGCTTCGCCGCACTCGCGCGCCCAGCGAAAGGCCGCGCGCAGGTTGTCGTTCTCCGCCTCCAGCTGTTCCAGCCAGCGAACCTGGTCTTCTTGTTTCAGGCGCGGAGCGGCTTGCTCGGCGAAGGCCATAAAATAGCGCGCATGCCGGCGGCGAAGCGCCGCTTCTTCCCCACTCTCCCGCAGCTTCTCGCCGGCATACTCGTGGATCGTCTCCAACATCCAGAAGCGCCCCTCCGCATCCTGGCCCTCGCGCTGCTGCAACAGGCTGGCGCTGATCAGCGCCTCAACCCCGTCCAGCGGATCTAGATCGGGATCGAAGGGCGCACACACCGTCTGAATGGCCTCCAGCGTCCTCCCGCCCTGGAACGCCGCGAGCCGCCGGAACAGCGCTTTCTCCGCGGCATTGAGCAGGTTATAGCTCCAGTCTAGCGTGTTACGCAGCGTCTGCTGGCGGGTGGGCACGTCGCGGTCTTTACCGGCGACCAGGGCCAGCCGGCTTTGCAGACGCGTGAGCATCGCCTGGGGCGGCAGAACCTTGATGCGCGCCGCGGCCAGTTCGATCGCCAGGGGCAAGCCGTCCAGGCGATGGCAGATCTCCACGATGGCGGCGGCGTTGTCGTTGGTCACCGCGAACCCCGGCTTAAGCGCCGCCGCGCGCTCGGCGAACAAGCGGATGCCCTCGTAGCCGGTCAGGCGCTCCAAGACCGGCAGGCGCTGCCGGTCGGGCAGCGCCATGGGCGGCACCGGAAACTCTTGTGCGCCCCGCAGGCGCAGGGCGACCCGGCTGGTGATCAGCACTTTCACACCGGATGTTGCCTGGATTAGTTGGGCAATAAGGGGCGCAGCATCCGCGACCTGCTCGAAGTTGTCGAGCAGCAACAGCGCCTGTTGGCCTTGCAGGTGGGCGATGAGTCCGTCCGCCACGGTCTGATCGGGTCGCTCTTTGACGCCCAAGGCCCCGGCGATGGCGGTAGCGACCAAGCCGGGATCGCTGATGGGCGCGAGGTTCACAAAGCAGGCGCCCTGCGCGAACTGCGGGTGCAGATCGGCGGCGGCTTGCAGCGCGATGCGCGTCTTGCCCGTGCCGCCCGGTCCCGTGACGGTGAGCAGGCGCACATCGTCACGCAGTAACTGCTCGACCACAGCCGTGACTTCGGCCTCGCGGCCGATGAGGGGGGTCGCGGCCCTAGGGAAGAAGGCGCCGCCCCCCACCAGACGCTCCGGCGGCCGGCCGATGTCCCCGCGGGGCTCGGTTTCGGCATCGCGGATGCGTTCATAGAGCGCGGTGGTCTCGCGGGCCGGCTCCAGACCCAGTTCGGCGGCCAGCGTCTGGCGGCAGGCTTCGTATTGGGCGAGCGCCGCACTGCGCTGCCCTGTGCGCGAGAGCAGCCGCATCGCCTGCCGGTGCGCCTCCTCGCGCCACGGTTCCAGTTTCAACTGCCACACCGCAAAGTGCAACGCTTGCTCGTGCTCGCCGACCTCCTCATAATAGTCCGCCAGCCGTTCGATGGCATGCAGCATCCGGCGATGATGCGTCTCCCGCTCCAGCAGCATCCACTCCTCAAACGCTTCGTTATCGGCGAGGTGGAAGCCCTGTAAGAAATCGCCGCGGTACAATGCGGTCGCCTGGTGAGCGCGTTCGATACACTCGGCGCAGTGATCCGGGTGCCCGGATTGGCGCTGATGGGCGTCGCAGGCGGCGAGAAGTTGCTTGAATAGAACCCCATCGCACCAGGTATCGTGGGCCGGATTGGACTGCACGGTCTGCCGGGTGACGAGGAGCGGGCCGGGATCGGGGCCGGAGGCGTCGGACGCATCCGTGCGCTCGCCGGAACTCGGGCCGACGCTGCTCAGGATGCGGCGCAGGACATAAAGGGCCTGACGCAAGCTTTGCCGGGCCGCCATATCCATCTGGTCCGGCCAGAGGAGCGCCGCCAGCGCCTCCCGGCGGTGAGGACGATCCGTCTCGATGAGGAGATAGGCCAGGAGCGCGCGCATTTTGTCGGACTCAAAGCCGGTAACCGGCTGGGTGTTGCGCGTGACCTGGAAGGACCCGAGGAGATAGGTCCGTAACTGTGCCATTTTGCAGCATCACCTCATACTGACGGTGGACCGGGGACGCGCTGTGGCCGCGGTACACAGGTAATAGCCCTACCACTGATTATATTCCCTGTGAAACTCCCGTGCAAATGGCCGATCTCTTGACGATTTCTTGACGATCGGGTGCTATCCTCGATGCAAGCCTGGGTGATACGGAGACGACAAACATGAATGCACAGCAGGACCGCGAAACGCGCTATCTGTCCTACATGCTCCGCATGTGGCAGACACGGGACAGCCAGGGACAGCCGGTGTGGTGTGCGTCGCTGGAAGAGCCGAGCAGCCACCAGACGGCGCGTTTCGGAGACGTGTGTGCCATGTTTGCGTTCCTCCAGAGCCGGTTGGGCATCGAGCAGAATCGTGAGCCGGCGCATGAGGCGCCACTTGCGGGAATCACCAGTATTGGCGAGGGTTAGGGATTCTGCCCATGCGTTGGCAGCGGTAGCACGGGCAGAAAGAATGGGCTGTCGCACGGCGGCTCGACGAAAGGAACACTCAGATGATGGTGAAGGGACAAGCCAACCAGATCGCGTTTCTGCTGGGCCGCCTCCTGGTGGGCGGGATGTACCTGGGCGCAGGGGTCAAGAACATAATGAGCCTGGGGGCGACGGCCGGTTACGCCGCGTCGAAGGGGGTGCCGGACCCGGCCCTCCTGGTCACCCTGGCGAGCGCGCTCCTGGTGATCGGCGGCATCAGTCTATTAACGGGGTTCCAGCCCCGCCTGGGCGTCGCCGCGGTGCTGCTGTTCCTCGTCCCGGTCACACTGGTGATGCATAACTTCTGGGCGTTGCAGGGGCTCCAGGCGGAATTGGAGCAGCATTCCTTCCTGGGGAATGTAGCCCTGGCGGGATCGGCGCTCATGTTCCTCCTGATCCCCCGGCCCTGGGCCACCAGCCTGGATCGCTGGATCCTGACACGGCGGACAGGCGCGGCGGTCAGCGAGAGCCGCCACGCCGCCTAGGCCCCGATTTTAGCACCTAAATGGACCTATGCCGGGGGCCGGCCGTAGAATCGCCCCCGGCGTAGGAACATCGGGACCGGCATTTTAGTGCTCTCCCCGCGTCGCAACAAGCCGGGCCACCAACCGCTTGGGCGCGACGGCGCAGTAGCTTTCCTCGATCCACTCCATCAGCATGTCGAGCGGCAAGGGTTCGCCGGGCGGGTATTGCGCCGTGACCCAGCCGTGCTTGCCCAGGTTGTAGCCCGAGGGTTGGACGAACGGCATCTGGAGCGCATAGATGCCCGTTTGCGGCAGCTTGATGGTGACCAGCAGGCGCTTGTCCAGGTCTTCGAGTAGACCGAAGAAGACGAAGACCTTTTTGTTGACCTTGATCACCCGTTCGCCCCAGGGAAATTCCTCGTAGGCGGCGGGCAGCCCCAGCGCGAACTCGCGCAGCGTCTCCGCCGCCTGTTGACACTCGCTCGCCATTCTGATCCTCCCAAAGCGGCCCCGGAGTGTGCCGCGCGTATCGCCCTCAGTCTACACTATCGCGCGCACCCGTGGAAAGAGGAACACGGCCCCCACCCCGCCGGACCACGCTTGACGATCGCCGTTGCCCGGTTTATAATCGCCCTGTAAACCGACCGGTCAGTCTAGCAGGAGAGATCCATGTCGCCCCGGCCCGATGTGAGTGAAGAACGGAAGAACCAGATTCTGGACGCCGCCGCCGCGGTCTTTGGCCGGCTCGGCTTCCATGAGGCGCGCATGGACGACATCGTACGGGAATCGGGCCTCAGCAAGGGGACGCTCTACTGGTACTTCACGAGCAAAGACGCGATTATCACCGGGCTGATGCAGCGCATCTTTGACCTGGGCATGAGCGGGCTGCGCAAGCTGGAGGACGCCGACGGCCCGGTGCGCGAGCGCCTGCTGGAGTACACCCGGCGCCTCGGGGACGACTTCCAACGCTTGTCCGCGGTGCAGTCGATTGCCTTCGAGTTCTATGCCGTGGCGGCGCGGCACAAGACGGTGCGCCAGTTCCTCAAAGAATACTTCAAGCAGTACCGGGCGACAGTGGCCGGCCTTATCGCGCAGGGTATCGCCCGTGGCGAGTTCCGCGCTGTCGATGCGGATGCCGTGGCGACCACGCTGGCCGCCCTCTATGAAGGGCTAGTCTTGCTCTGGTTCGTGGATCGGGAGGCGGTCCGCTGGGACCGCCACGGGATCGATTCGGTCGCGTTGCTGCTGGACGGCCTGCGGCCGTAGCGCGCCGGGCTACGGGACCAGCCAGCGCTGCACCACTTCCTCGTTCCAGGCCAGCCCGCTGCCGGGCCGGTCGGGTGCCAGGACCTGCCCATCCCGGACGCGCACCGGCTCGGCCAGGATCGGACCGGCGTGGTCGAGATACTCCAGCCAATGGGCGGTGGGCGTGACGCCGAGCAGATGGGCGCTGAACTCAGGGAAGGTATGGCTGGACGCGGGCAGGCCGGCCGCCTCGGCGAGGGCGGCGGCGCGCAGCCAGCCGGTGACGCCGCCCAGCTTCATCACGTCGAGCATGACATGATCCGAGGCGTGCGCCGCCAGGCTCTTCGCCATATCATGCGGCCCCCACCAGTTCTCGCCAAGCTGGATCGCCGTGCGCGCCGCCGCCGCGATCCGCGCGTGGCCGGCGAAATCATCGGCGCGGGCCGGCTCCTCGATCCAATACAACCCCTCGTCGTCGAGCACGCGCACGCGGTCGATGGCCTCGGCCACGGTGAGGCTTTGATTGTAATCGACCATCAGCTTGATGCCTGACCCGGCGGCCTGCCGCACGGCGCGAATCGTGGCGAGATCCGCCGCCAGATCGCCCCGGCCAATCTTGACCTTGATCGCGGTGAAGCCCAGGGCCAGTAGCTCCGCGACTTCGGCGGCAGCGCCCGGCGGACTCATCGTGCGCAGGCTGGCATAGGCGGGAATCGGCCCCGGTTCGCCGCCCAGCAGGGTCACGAGCGGCACGCCGCACGCCTGGGCGCGAGCATCCCAGAGGGCCATGTCGATGCCGGCCATGGCAATCCCCGCCAGGCCCTGCGGCCCGAGCAGCCGAAAGTGCCGTTGGAGTGTGCGTTCCACCGCGACCGGCACCGCCGCCGCGCCTTTGAGCAGCCCTTCCAGATTGGCGATCAGCCCGACCAGCGGCTGGAGCGCCAGCGGCGTATAACAGCGCACATAGCTGCGGCCGGTGATGCCCTCCTCGGTCAGGAGATCGACCAGCACCAGCGGCGTGGTGCGCATCACGCCGCTCGCCGTTTCCACGGGCCGCTGTAGCGCCAGGTCGAGTCCGCGTGCGCGGATAGCGCGGATGGTCAGGCGAGCCTGGATGTCCATGCGGATCTGCTCCTCTATCGCGATGCTGGGTTGCGCCCATCACGCAAGATCCCGGATCGGGCGGCGGGCGTACCGCGCCAATGGCGCCGAGTATACCGCGGGCCGGGGCAACATGCAACCGGGGCTAACGTAGTAGGCGCCCCGCGACATATGCACCGGGGCGTAACCCCCGTAAGCCCGAAAACGTAGATCCGCATAACGCAAACCCGTTACTTACGGCGCCCCGGCCCCATACCAGTAACGATACGAGTGGCGGCAAGATGGGTCGAGGTTGCGTAGCTCAGGAGATGACGATGTCCGTTGTACCGTTTCGCCCATCGGCAGGGGCGCGCTTCGCGGAGTTCTGCGTCACCTATGGGCTGGGGCTGTTGCTGGCGGGCACACCCCTGCTGGGATTGCTGAACGGGCACGCGAATCTGTTCCTGGCGAATCTTGGAGTCGCCCTCCTGTTCAGCGGGCTGGGCTTGCGCCGGGGATTCGGCGGGCGCGACTGGGACCTGTTGCGCTATCTCCTGCCCCGCGACCACCACGCGGGACGCGCGCTGCTGTTGCGCGGGTTGTTCTTGTTCTTGTACGCGACCGGCGGTTTGCTGGCAGGCCGCGAGGGGCTACAGTTCGGCTGGAGCGTCCCGCTCGGCATCATGCTGTTCGCGCTGATTGTGGTCTTGCTGTTGGAAACCGTGGCCCTGGCCGAACTCTGGCTAGACCTGGAGTGACGCCGCCCGCAGCGCGTCTTCGAGCGGCGGCGCATGGCGCACGTGGGAGTTGAACCCCACGAGGATCGCCAGGCCCACCAGCCAGGCTGCGAATAGCCCCACGGCGCCCGCCGGTCCCACCCGCTCGATCAGCACGCCCCCCAGCGCGGAGCCTAACGGTTGGAATCCGAACACGATAAGTCGCGTGGCGCTGTTGACCCGGCCCTGTAGCGCGTCGGGCACCAGCGCAAGCCGGTAGCTGAGCACGACGACGTTGAAGATCGGCACGGTGAAGAACAGCGCGGCGGTGATGAGGCCCAGGATCAGGATATGCGGGGCGACCGCGTACAGGGGAAAAAGCAGGGCCTCGACCCACACCGTGGCGACGATCACCTGACCAAAGCGAAAGCGATTCTGTATCCGTCCGCCGATCAGGGAGCCAAACAGCCCGCCCAGCGCGGCGAGGCTAAAGATGGTCCCGATGGATGTGCTGTCCCCGCCCATGTTCTTGGCGATCACAATAATGATCAGTGTGCTGGCGGCAAAGGCGAAGTTCATGCCGCCCGCGGCGAAGGCCATGAAGCGGAAGAGCGGGTGGCGCCACAACCATACCACGCCCTCGCGAATCTCGACCCGCAAGTTGCGCCGCTCCGCGACGGGCACGCGCTCCGCCTGGAACTCGGTGCGGATAAAGAACAGCGAGATCACCGAAGCGGTGTACGAGACGGCATCGAACAAGAAGGGCACGCCGCGCCCGGCGGCCTGGTAGAGCCAGCCGCCCAGCGGCGGCCCGAGTAACCCGGCCAGCCCCCAGGTGGCCTCATTTTGCGCGGTGGCCGCGGGTAACTGGGCTTTGCCCACGACACGGGATAGGGCGGCCACTTCCGCGAGATTAAAGAAGACGAACAGGGTGCCCTCGATAAAGGCATTGAGATAGAGTTGCCAGACTGTGAGCACGCCGAAGACCATCGCCAGCGGGACACTGGCGAGGCTCAGCGCCCGGCCCGCGTCGCACAGGATCATCACGCGCTTGCGGTCCCAGCGGTCGATCAAGGCGCCGACCGGCAGACTAAAAATCAGGTAGGGCACGCTTGCCAGCGCCCCCGCGATCCCCGCTGCCAGTGGCGAGTTGGTGAGCGCGAGGATCAGCAGCGGAAAGACGACCCCCGACATGGAGCCGCCGAGCGCGGAAACGGTCTGCCCGCTCCAGAGCAGCATATAATCGCGGTTGCGCCAGAGCGCGGGGCGTCGATTCTGTGCGGGCGGGGCGGCGTCTGCATGGTCCGGTTCCAGGCTGAATGCGGCGCCCCGCGCGCCCTCCGGCGCCACGGCGTTGTCCATGGGGTTTCCTTTCCCGCCGCGCCGTGCCGGGCGTGCGGTGCACTGAACACTGAAGTTGTAGCCGGGAGAGACGGCCTGGGCCGGTATGGCAGGCCGGGATGATGCGCTGGTATGTCCCGCGCCGGTACGTGGCTACCGGGTCGGTGTGGATTCGATAATGCTGCTATTATACCGGCTCACCGGCCTCTGTTACAAGCGCTTGCTCAGCCATCCTTTCGTACCTCCGCTCCGCGCCTAAGCGTCCGCGCCTGCGCCCCTCGCCGCCATACCCCAACGCGACCACCTCCGCACCCGTGCCGCGCTGCCGGCCGGATTGTCACCGGTTTTGCACTCCGTTTCACCGCCTTTTTCATGCGGGCCGTGTATGTGTAAAGTATGCGCGCCCTCCGCAAGCCCCTATGGCGGCCTGAAGAAACCTCATTCCCGCCGCTTTGCGACGGCGTGGTACCTGGTTGCCGGCGGCCCACTAACTACGGGTTGAACAGGATACATAACAAGCGTATAATGTGGGTGCATCTAAGAGGTATTTTGCGACATAGTTCGGATTTGTGCTCAATCATAGTCCCCCTGTCCTGGCATGTTTTACGGCCGCACACCCAGGACGTGCAAGATTCGGGTACCGCGCGTATAGCGCCGGGAGGTATCCGCGCCCGAAAGGGGGTGATCAGGCGGGTTGCACACGAGCGGAGCGGCGGATCGCCCGCCCGAATCGGCACCAGGGGACTTGGGGAGTTTTGATCGTCTTTGTGGAGTCCGCCTTGCAGAATCCATAGGGACGAATGCACATGATTGGATCGGAATCCATTGATTCACGATGGAAACCGGAGGAGGATAAGATGAAAGGGCTGAAATCGCGCCTGGTTTGGCTGCTCATGCTGGCTATCGTTGCCATGCCGTTGCTGACGGCGTGTGGCGGCGAGACCCCGACCGCGACCACCGTGCCGGCCGCTGCCGCGACCGATACGACCGCGCCCGCCGCTGCCGCGACTGATACGACCGCGCCCGCGGCGGCGGCCACGGATACCACGGCCCCGGCGGCGACCGCGCCGGCGATGACCCCGACGGAAGCGGGAATGGCCGGCCAGACGCCGACGGCCGGGGGGGCCGCCGCGGGCAACGCACTGGATCAACTGGCGGCTGAAGGCATCAAGCCGGATCCCAGCGCTTCGGGCAAGTTTGAGTTCTTTAGCTGGTGGACGGCAGGTGGCGAGGCCGAAGGCAAGAACGATATCCTGAACCTCTATAAGCAACTGTATCCGGGGGTCCAGGTCGTCGACGCCGCCGTGGCCGGCGGTGGTGGGGACCAGGCCAAGGCCGTGCTCAAGACCCGTATGCAGGGCAATGATCCGCCCGATACCTTCCAGGTCCATGCCGGCCCCGAGTTGATGGCCGGGTACGTGGCGGCGGACAAGATGCAGCCGGTCACGGATCTGTACACCAAGATGAACATCCAGAGCGCCTTCCCCAAGCAGTTGCTTGATATGATCAGCAAGGACGGCCAGATCTACGGCGTTCCTGCGGACATTCACCGCGGCAATGTGCTCTTCTACAACAAGAAGGTCTTCGCCGACAACAATCTCCAGCCGCCGACCACCTGGGACGAGTTCAACACGGTGTGCCAGACGCTGGCGACCAAGAACATCCCCTGCGTCGCCATCGGCGGCAAGGATACCTGGTCGGTGACGATGCTGTTTGAAGATATGATGCTGGCGAACGCCGGCGCCGACAAGTACATGTCGCTCTATTCGGGCAAAACCCAGTGGACCGACCCCAGCGTGATCGCCGCGCTGACCGGCCTGCAAAAGGTCTGGCAGAGCAAGTGGATGAACAGCGACTTCGCCGCCCGCACATGGGACGAAGCCTCGGGCCAGGTGCTCAAGGGCCAGGCGGCCATGCAGGTCATGGGCGACTGGGCCAAGGGCTACTTCCAGGCGAACGACCCGAATTGGGCCACCGACATCGGCTGGGAGCCGAGTCCCGGCACCACCGGCATCTTCAAGGTGGTCAGCGACGTGTTCGGCGTGCCGAAGGGCATCAAGGATGCCCAGAATACCAATAACTTCCTGGCGCTGCTGGCCTCGAAGACCGGCCAGGTGACCTTCAACCTGCGCAAGGGTTCGATCCCGGCACGCACCGATGTGGACACCAGCCAGTTTGACGTGTATATGAAGAGTGCTAATGCCGACTTCGCTTCGGCCAAGGCCCTCGTCGGCAGCGCGCCGCACGGCTCGGCGACGAACGACGCTTTCGCCAGTGCCATCAACACGGCGATCAACACCTTTATCTCCAACCCGACTGATCCCGCCGGGGCAGCCACAAATATTCAGAACCAGGCCACCGACCTCCTGACTCCGTAGGCCGGTACCCATTGTGGCGGCGAGGCCGGCAGCGGTCTCGCCGCCACCTATATCCGCCCCCGCGCCGAGGTCTGCGCCCGTCATGGCGCGGATCGCCAGGGCCGCCGGCAAACCCGCCCCTACCCGTACCATTGCCGCTGCCGCGCCACCGGCCATTGACCTGAACATTGCTCATCGGATTCCGGCACAAGGAGTCGAAGCTTATGAGTAGCAATATCGTAACTCCGCAAGCGCCCACCCAGCCGTCGGCGAAGGCCGGCCCCGCGCCGATGGTGATCCCCCAGCGCACCCGCCGCCCCATGAGCCGGGA
>JAICKM010000389.1 GCA_025927935.1 Chloroflexia bacterium
AGAGTCCGTCGGCATGAAGTTCAGCCCTTCACGCCTGATCAGGCGCGGGCATTCCTAGCTTCGATACAGGGTGACCGGCTTGAAGCGCTCTACACTGTCGCACTGTCGCTAGGCTTACGCCAGGGCGAAGCTCTTGGCCTGCGGTGGTCGGACGTAGACTTGGAGCGCGGTATGCTGACAGTGAGGATGGCGCTGCAACGGGTAGGCGGTAAGCTGCAACTTGTCGAGCCAAAGACCGAGCGCTCCCGGCGTACCCTCAGGCTGCCGCAAGTCACACTGGCCGCTCTGAAAGCACACCGAGTCCGGCAGCTTGAGGAACGCCTACTGGCTGGCGCGCAATGGCAGGATTCGGGCCTGGTCTTCACGAGTACCATTGGCACGCCGATGGAGCCGCGAAACGCTTTCCGGCGATACCAGGAGGCTCTAAGTCGCGCGGGCCTGCCTCATTTCCGGTTCCACGATTTACGACACACGGCGGCCACACTGCTGCTTGCTCAGGGGGTGCATCCGCGTGTAATTATGGAGATCCTGGGGCACTCGCAGATTAGCCTGACGATGAATACTTACTCGCACGTTGTCCCTGCTCTGGGGGATGAAGCAGCAACGCGCATGGATCGTGCGCTTGGTGGTGAGGCGTAGCCTGCACGGCTCTTGGCTACATAGTTGGCTACATACGAATAGCAAAAGGTCCGGTCGATCAGAACCGGACCTTTTTTACTGCTTAACTTAGGCTCTTTTCTGGTGACCCGCCAGGGACTCGAACCCTGAACCCACTGATTAAGAGTCAGTTGCTCTGCCAGTTGAGCTAGCGAGTCAGACGCTTCCGGGCCGCGCGTACGCGGGTGAAGCGTTGATATTATAGCAACTCTGGCGCGGCCTGTCAAGCAGCGCCGCGGCCCGCCGGCAGGGGGATAGGACTATTGGTCCCGCGGCCATAGCCCGAAAGTCCCGGCGAGTGCTGACCACGGCGGGACGCCCGTCGCATTGACATACGCGCGCAACACTGCGTATAATGACACGGTAAGGAGGGGCCGCCGAGAGAATGACGGATATGAACGAGGTCGAAATTAGTATTCCTTCCGACCATGTCTTTGAGCGCATCGTGCGTGATAGCGCCGTCGTGGTCGCCCGTTACCTGGGCTTTGCCGAAGAACGGACAGCCGATCTGCAACTGGCCGTCAGCGAAGCGGTCACCAATGCCATTGAACACGGCAACCAGGGCCGCGTGGACGTCAAAGTGGGGGTCCACTTCCTCCTCCAGCACGATCGCTTGGCCGTGCGGGTCATCGATCAGGGCGGGACGATGCCGGATATCGAGAACCGGCCGGCGCCGCAGATGGAAGAGAAGTTGGAAGAAGACAGCCCCCGGGGCTTGGGCATCTTCTTGATCCAGCAACTGGTCGACGACGTCGAACTGCGCCGTAATGATGGGCGGACCGAGTTTACCATGTGGTTCGATATCAAGAAGACCCCGGCGGACGCGTCCATCCCCGCAGATGCGGCCCTGGCCGGCCACCACAGTGCGAGTCTTGGTGAGGAGAGATAATTCATGAGCATCCAGATCGAACAAAACAACGGCCTCACCATTGTTCGCATTCTCACCGATAGTGTCGACGCGCTCTCCGCAAAGGAGATCGAGGCCGCCGCGCCCCAACTGCGCGAGCGGACCGCGTTGGATTTCGGCAAAGTCTTGTTCATTAACTCGGCGGGGATCTCGGCACTGCTGAAGCTGGTCATCGAAGCGCGTAAGCAAGGCAAGAAGTTGTACGCGCTCAACGTGACCGCCCACCATCGCAAGGTGTTTGAGATGGTGGATATGCTCCGCTATATGCCGCTGACCACGCTCGAAGAATTACAAGCCACCACTACTTAAGGGGTCCGAAGGACCTATGGATCCGGTAACCGCACCCCCTTCCCGACAGCGCAACCTGCTTGCTCCGCTGCAGCGCGGCCGGAGTATGGAGTACGCGTCCGTGGAACCCCGTGTGACCCAGCCGGCCGGCGACCACCAGAAACTCGCGGTGATTCGCGTGAGTGCGATTGGCGCCATGGCCGTGCTCTTACCGCCGGTGCTGCTCTGGATGGGCTACGCCAGCCTGGCGCTGCCGGTGTTCCTGGGCGCGCTGGCGCTGCTCATTGTAACTGCCGCCGGCTACTATCGCGGCCGGCAGAGCAAAGATACCCGCCAGGCGTGGCTGCTCTACGCTGGCGCCGACACAATCGTGATCCTGGCGCTCGGCGTCGCCCTGGGGAACTTCATGGACGTGTTCCTCATCGTGGTCGTGGTCGAGCTGGCCCGCATTTATCGGCACGGCAAGTTGGTCATCGCCGGAAGCATGATCGCCGCCGCCTTAATGGTGAGCAAGTTCCTGCTGTTGCAAGGAGCCGGGCCGCTCGCCGGCGCCGGGCTGCGGCCGGCGGACCAGGCGCTGTTGCTGCTGATCAGCACGGTCATGGTCGTGTTGATTTGTGCGGTGTCGCTCTCGACGTTCATCCAGCACTATGCGCGCGAGATTTTCTCGTATGAGCGCATCCAGGCCGTGAACGCCGCCGAGTTGCACGTCGCGCACGAGATCCAGTCGAGCTTGATGGCCCCGCGCGAACTCGAAAGCGGTCAGTGGTCGATCGCCGCGATCTCGGTGCCGGCCAAAGAGGTGGGCGGCGACTTCTATGAATACATTCCGGCGCTGGGCAACAGCATCGGTGGGATCGCCATCGGCGATGTCTCCGGCAAGGGCATCCCGGCGGCGTTGCAAATGGCAGTAGTGCGCACCATCTTCCGTATCGAGGCGCGGCGCCGCATCTTTCCGGCGGAAACGCTCACGCGGGTCAACCAATCGCTGCAAACCGAGATGCAAACCCAGGGCATGGTCACGCTACTCTATGCCTTTGTCGACCCCATCGAAGGAGTGATGCATTACTCCAACGCGGGCCATAATTACCCGGTCCTGATCAATAACCGGGTTGAAGAGCTAAAGCTGGCCGGGCTGCCGCTAGGGGTGGACGGCGATACGGAGTACGACGAAAAGTCCGTCCCTATCGAACCAGGCACCAGCGTCGTCTTTTATACCGATGGCGTGGTGGAGGCTTTCAACAAAGAAGGCGAACTCTTCGGCTTTGAGCGCCTGATGGCCCTGCTGGAAGCCGGTCGGGACATGGAGCCGAAGGACCTGGTCCACCATGTCGTACAAACGGTTGAAGCCTTCGCCGGTGGCGAACCGCAGAGCGACGATATTACGATTGTGGTGCTGCATCATGGCGCACTGGTCCCGCGTAGCCAGGGCCACAAGGACCCCGCGGGGCGAACCGCGGATCAGCAGACGAACGACACCGAATCCGCCACCCCCGCCGATAGGTTGGCCGAGGCCGAGGTGGTTCACGGGGTGCCTGACTCCGCCGCCGTGCCGGCGGGAGTGGCACACGGGCAAGAAAGCAGCGATCTAGTGTAATGTTGGAGCCGGTATCAACCCAACGGGTCCTCCCTGGCAGCGCGCCGCCCCCTCGCCCTCCCGGGGCCCCGGCGGCGCCGGCTAACCAGGCGGTGCCCGCGCCCGGGGCCGGCGGACAAGATCTGGACGACCGGCTGCTCATCCTGGATCTCGACACCTTCACCGGGTCCGAGCGCTTCATGCAGGGCACAAACCTGGGTGCGGCGTTCGCCACGGGGATGCGCGCCTACCTGAACGCGGACTACGGCGCCGCACTGGCCGAATTCAAGCGCGCGCTCATCGCGGCCTATGTGGAAGGGGATGACCAGGCACAGATCTGGGAGCGCGAACGCGCGATCATCCATCTCTACCTGGGCAACTGCTACGCCAACATCGATGAGTGGGCAGCCGCCCAGACGGAGTACACCAACGCCGTCCAGATCGACGACCGCCTGGCCGAGGGCCATTATAATCTGGGCGTGGCCTTCCGCGCCCACAAACAACTAAACGCCGCCATCGCCGCCTTCAAGACGGCGCTACAGCATAATGCCGACCTGTACGAAGCGCGGTTCGCGCTGGGCCGGTGCTATCACGAGTTGGGCGACTACGCGCACGCCTACATTGCCTACACCGTGGCCCGGCAATACCGGCCCAACGCCGCCGAGCCGATTTACTACCAGGGCTTGCTGCACCAGGCCCACGGCGAGGAAAAACAGGCGGCGAAGTGCTTTGCCGAGGCCCTGCTGGTCGAGCCAGGTTACAAGTTCAACGCCCAGACGGCGGCGACCAACGCGGCAGAAGCCGCGCTCGACGAAGGCGAAGTGCAGGACGCCGCCTGGTACTATCGCCTGGCGGACGAACTGAAGCTGCGCGGTAACCTGGTCGGCGCCATTCGCTCATACCAGGCACTGCTGGAGATCAACCCTAGCGAAGTCCGCGCCCGCTATCTGCTCGCCAATATTCTGGCCCGCCAGCGCGATTGGCCGCGCGCCATCCAGGAGTATGGCCGTGTGCTGGAGGCACGGCCCGACTATGTGCAAGCGCGGCACAAACTGGGCCTGGCCCTGCGCGCCCTCCAGCGGCTGCGCGAAGCCTACCAGACGCTGGTCGATTGTGCCCGCTTGCAGCCGTATGACGGGTCGATCTTCCTGAGCCTGGGCATCGTGCTGACCGATCTCGGCCAGACCCGCTACGCCGTGCAAGCCTTTGTGCGCGCTACGCAGTTGCTGCCGGACGATCCGCAGGCGCAGTACCGCCTGGGCCGGGCGTTGATCACGCTGGGCTATGAGAAACGCGCTCTGCAAGCCTGGCAGCGCGCGGTGGAACTCGACGGGCGCTGGCAGGCCGCCCGTTACGATCTGGGCGTGCTCTATCTCAAGCAGGAGCATTACGCGCGAGCGATCGAGCACTTCGAGGCGGTGCTCCAGCAGGAACCGGACGATATCGACGCATCCTACTTCCTGGCGATCTCGTACAAGGAGACCGGCCGGTTGGAAGAGACGGTCCAGTTGCTGGAGCGCGTGGTGGAACGCCGCCCCGCCCTGTTTATGGCCCATTTCCACCTGGGCGCGACGTTACTACGGTTGGGCAACTCGACGCGCGGATTGCACCACATCCGCCAGTACGAACAACTAAAGCGACGCGAGTCCGCCAACTGACGATGCGCCGGCGCGTGCGGCGAAACTAGCTGTATACCCTGGAATCGGAGCCATGATAAACGATCCCAATGTGACTGCCCTACTCGACGAGATGAACCGCCTGCCAACGGGCGAGGCCGGCGCGGCCACCGCCACCACGGGACCCGCGGCGCCGCTGCGCCGGGTGCTGGGAATGCGTAGCGGCGCGGAACTCTACGGCATCGACATCGAAAGCATCACGGAAATCAGCAAACTCACCCCGGTTACCTATGTGCCGGGTGCACCGGCCTATATCCTCGGCGTGACAAGCCTGCGCGGGCAGATCGTCCCCGTCATCAATCTGCGCGGCATCCTGGGGGTGGACCCAGAAAGCGCTACCTGGAAAAAAGACGGCGCGGGCAACGGCGCCGCGCCGGCCAAGCCGCGCATTGTCGTCGTCCATCACGGCGACGTGGTGGCCGGGTTCCTGGTCGACGCCGTGACCGAAGTATACGATCTGCGCACCGCGCTGGAACCGGCTCTTGGCGCCGCCACAGCGGGCCTCCCCATCAAGGAAGGCCAGGTTATGTTGGGCGATCGGGTCTTGATCTTGTTGCATGTGCCCTCGCTGTTTGCCCAACTTGTGGAGTCTTGAACGATGGCGACCGAGATCCCCTTGACCAACCCGCCGCCCCAGGCGCCCGTGGCACGCGGCGGGCGGCGGCGGCTCTTGCGTAGCGGCCTGTTCTGGCGCATGATGAGCGGTGCCACGATTGCCTTTCTCGCGCTGCTCCTGACGGCCCTGCTCTCGGCCGTCGTGCTTTCCCAACTCGTCACGCAAAGTGCGCAAATGCAGCGCACCTTCACCGGCGCGGAACGCGTGGCCCGCTTCGCCAATCAGGTGCATTCGATGTATCTGACGCTCAATTTGCTGTTAAGTCCCAATTACGAGCCGCGCTTCTACGCGATCTTGCAGCAAGACCTGCACAGCGCCGCCGTATCGTTGCGCACCGTCACTGTGCCGGAGGAGTATCGCGCCCGGTTAGACGCCATCCAGGTCGATTTCCAGGCGCTCGAACCGCAACTCAATCAACTCAACGACGAGGCGCGGACCGATCCGACCAAGGCGCTCCTGCAATGGCAATCGACGTTCGAGAAGCCCATGCGGTCATTACGCGATAGCAGTTCGACGCTGGCGGAAGACCTCACGGCATCATCGCAGAACTCGATGGCCGCGGTCGTCAACACGCAAAACAACGCTGTGATTCAGATTTTGGTGATTGGGGCCGCGGGGCTTGCCCTGGGGATCGCGTTGACTTTCTTTGTGCTTAGTCGTATTGTGGGGCGCATTACCGGGATTACGGGCGACTTGCAGCGGATGGCGGAAGGCGATCTCATGCCCCCACCGCGCCTGGCCCATATGGACCCTAACGGCCCGGCCGGCAGCGCGGATGAGGTCAGCGCGCTCGAACGCGCCTATATCCAGACGCTGGATCGCTTGCGGACGCCGTTGCAGCGCATCCAGGAGGATGCCGCCCGCATCAGCGCCTCCTCCACCGAGATCTCCTCCGCCGCCACCCACCAGGC
>JAICKM010000477.1 GCA_025927935.1 Chloroflexia bacterium
CCAGCCCCCCTTTGAGCGGCGGTGGTGTTCCGCGTGCCGGGGATAACTCGGTCCCGCGCCCATTCGACCGGCCCTGTTGTGCCAACTAGCTACCTCCTTCAACAACTGCCATCCCTGGGGACGGCGCCCTATTATACCATATATACCACACTCCCCCCGCGCCGCCCACAGCGCGCTGCGATAAGCACGGCGGACCCCGGCGCAATCACGCGACTTCGCCGGCACCCTCTACTCTAGCAATTCGAAATTACCAGCGGCTTTAACCAGCAATGGCACGGGTTACAGAGCGTTAACCGGCACGCCAGGCTGCCCCGCGCGGACTCCGCGCCCCTGATTGACAAGCGTGCGGTTTGACTATATTCTAAAGAAAGTAGTACCGGCTAGCGCGGATTTCCTATTATGGGGGTGGGCATGGCAGACGCAAGCGACCAGGGCGACCTGGCGCGCGGGATTGAATTGGCCCGCCAGGGCCGCAAAGAGGCAGCTTACGCCAGTTTGCGCCGCGCCTTGTTCAGCGATGGCGACTCGGCCTTGTTACGTAGCTGGTTGGCGGCCGTCGCGCCGTCGCCCGGCGAGTCGATCCAGCATTTAGAGCGTGCGCTGGAACTCGAACCGGGCAATAGCCAGGTGCTGGCGAGCCTGGATGCCGCGCGGCGCCAAGTGGGAGTGGACACTGCTCCGGCGCCGAGTCCGCGGATCGTGCCGCCGGCCTTTCCCAGTGAGGCGGGTCCGCCGGCCCCCACCATCGTGTCGCCCTTCGCCGCGGCCCCCGTTGGTGCCGGCTTGCCCTCGCCGTGGACCGCTGCGCCCGGCACGGAGCCTGGCCCGGATACGGCGGTCCCCAGCCCGCCGGAGCCGTTGCCGGTCGAGCCGGTGCGCCCGCACTCCGTTGGCGAAGTCGTGGGGACCATGGGCAGCGGCGTGCGCCGCCCGGTCCGGGGGGGCCCGCCGCCGGCCTCTGACGGGGCCGGCATACCTGCGGCGCCCTGGGTACCGATGGAGGGCGGCCCAGCCCCGCCGCGCCCGCGCCGTGGCCCGCCGCCCGATCGGCCCGCCCGCAACCGGATGTTGCCGGTGTTGCTGGGCTTGATTGTCGTGGTGCTGCTGATCGGGGTGGTGGCCTTTATGTCCATGAACACGGGGACGCTGGCCGGCGGCGTGCCCGGCACCACAGCCCCCGCCAATACGGCGACGCGCACCCCGGATGCCGCCGCCACCGCCGCCACGACCGCCACGGCCGGCGCGGTCGCGGTCGCCACCCAGACCGGCGTGGCCCAGGCGACGATTGCCGTGGAAAGCGCCGGCTACCGCCAGGCGGCGACCGCGCTGATGCAGGATATTCGCGCCGAGGATGGCGATATCGGCAACACAATCCACCAGGTGGACTCCGGCGTGCTGGCCCCACTGGATGCGGCGCCGCTGCTCGCACAATACACCCGCGACCAGGGCGCTTTCGCCATGCGGGCGCGGAATTTGGACTCGCCGGTGGCCTACCGGCAGCATCAGGGGCAGGTGATGGATGCGCTCGACGTGCGCGGCCAGGCGGTCGAAGTGGCCGCCGATTATGTGAGCAAACTCCGCGAACTCGCCGATGCCGGGGAGGCCAGCCGGCAAGCCGACGCGGCCTACGATGCCGCCGCCGCCGTTTACGCCCAGAACAACAGCCAGGAGAACTTCGTCGCCAGCGTCCGCGCCAAGCAACTGCGCGACGATGCCCGCAACCAGCTCGCCCGCCTGCGCACCTATGTGGATCAGGACCAGCAGAAGTTCCAATCCCTCTGGGGGCAATACAACAACCAGATGCCCGACATGCCGGCCATGCCGTAGCGGTCAGCCGTCAGTGGTCAGTGGTCAGGAGGCTAGTAGTCGACCCACGCGATTTTGCGCTGTAGGGGCCGGTTTGAAACCGGCCCGCGGCCCATCAGTATTAGCCTGTTTGACTACAAGGCCCGCGTCACTAAAGAAACGCCGGGACGCTATCCACTAATACCAGATAGCGTCCCAACGCTTTTTCTTTATCGACTTCGTTCCCTGACCACCGACCACTGATGACTGACCATTGATCACTGACCGCTACTTCACGAAGTCGTTCGTGTAGAGCGTCGTCGGGTCCACGGCCTTGTTGCTCAGGCCGATTTCGCGCAGGAACGCCTCGGTGGTCTTCCAGGTGGCCGGGTCGCTGGTGCCCGGCACGCGCCCGGCGGGCGGCGTCATGAAGGGCAGCGTGGCCGTGAGCACGGCGCGCTGTAGTGGGACACCGGCCCCGGTGACTTCGGGCGTGCGCTTCATGCTGCTGGCGAACGCGGCGTCGGGGTCGGCCAGGGTATCCGCCGTGCCTTTGAGGGTAGCGCGGACAAAGGCGCGCACCTGGTCGGGGTTGTCGGTGATCTTCTTCACCCCGGTGGCGACGCCGACCGCGGCCAGGTCCATGTACTGCGACACTTCGAGCACCTGCACATCCTTGCCCTGGCTCTTGATCTGCACCGGCTCGTTCATCGAGTAGGTCATCGCCACATCGACCTGTTTCTGCAAGAGCGCCGATACCTGGGTGAAGCCAATGGATTGCTCCTGGATGTCGCTCTCTTGCAGGTTGCCGGCTTTGAGCAGCGCCCTCAGTCCGATATAGGTCGAGCCGTATGGGCCGGGGATGCCGACCTTGCGTCCCTTGAGATCAGCGGGCGCCTGCAACGGCGCGCCCTGCCCGGCAATCGCCGTCGCGGCGATGGGGTAGCGGTAGTATTGGGTCAAGATGTAGCGCACCGGGATGTCCTGCGCTACCGCGGGCACCATCTCGTCGCCGCTGACGTTCGCGTAGTCGATGTCGCCCGCCGCCACCACCTTCAGCAGATCGTTGACCTGCCCATACTTGAACTCGACCTGCAACCCTTCGGCGGCATAGTAGCCCTTGTCCTCGGCCACGTAAAACGGGGCAAATTGTACGTTCGGCACGTAGCCCATGGCGACGACCACCTTGGTCAGCGGCTTGGTCCCGCCGGTCGTCGCGGCGGGGGTAGCGGTGCCGCTATCGGGCGCCGTGATCCCCGTGGTCGCGGTTGCCGGCGGCGCGGCGGCTTGATCCGCATTAGTGCCGCACCCGGCCAGCACCAATCCTGCTAATAATACACCGGCGCGGAGCCATGCTAACTGCTTCATTCTGATGTCCACCTCTTACTTTAGTCCCGGTTGTCGATTGCCCGCTACTTGTCACAGGCATAGTGGGCGCCGCCGTGGGGCGGGTTACTCCCAGTCGATGATCCGCTTTTCCAGCAGCGTAATCAGGCCGTAACCCAGGCTGGCGAGGGCGGCCAGGGTCACCAGCGCGGCAAAGACCAGCGGCGTGTCGTAGATCGAGCGCCCGTAGGTCAGCAGGTAGCCCAATCCAGCGTCCGCCGCGATAAACTCGCCCACGACGGCCCCGGTCATGGCGAGCGTGATGCCCAGTTTGAGGCCGCCGAGGATGTTGTGCAGGGCCAGCGGCGCCTCCACATAGCGCAGTGTCTGCCATGGCCCCGCGCCCATGCTGTGCGCCGCCTCGATCAGCGCGCGGTCCACCGAGCGCAGGCCGATGATCGTGTTGACCAGGATGGGGAAGAAGACGATCACCGCGCAGGTGAGCACTTTGGGTAGCAGATCGAGGCCAAACCACAGCACCATCAGCGGCGCGATTGCCACGATGGGCACCGCTTGCGTCCCCGCGACATAGGGGGCCAGCAGCGACTCCAGCAGGGGCGACTTGGCGACGGGATAGCCGAGGGCCAGGCCCAGCACCGCCGCCAGCAGGAAGCCGAGTCCGGCCTCGGTCAGCGTGGCGCCGACGTGGTGCCAGAGAATGCCCCGCGCCGCCAGATCCCAGAGTCGCGCCGCCACCACGCCCGGCCCCGGCAGCAGGGTCGGCGGGTTGGGCGCCACCATCGCCAGTAGCTGCCAGAGCAGCAACCCGGCCCCCAGCGAGGCCAGCGCCGGGCCGAGTCGCCCTACCAGGCGTGGCACCGTCGCCGGTTGTGCGCCGGTTTCCGGCACCGGGCTGATCACGCGGGCGGGGGTGGTCCGCTGCTTGTTCTTGGTCTTTGCATCCACGATCATCGTGTTCTCCGAATCCGGGCCGGGGCACAAAAAGACCCTGGCCGGCGACATGGCTCAGGGTACTATTGCGGATGGATTCGGATTCGCAGGGGATGCGTGGCCGCGCGGCCCTCCAGCAGATGCCCGGCGGAAGCGCATAGCGACGCAGCCAGCCGGCGCAGCCACCTGTGGTGGGACGCAGCACGAACCCGGCGCGATCTTCTTCCATCCGGACTATACCGTCGGCGACGGCTTTGCACCGTCTCCTACCGCCGAAGCGGCTCGCGGGCTGGCCCTTGCGGGCTTACCGCCGATCGGGAATTGCACCCTGCCCTGAAGATCTGCATGCCTGTTACGGCTCATAACCAGTATACGCAGCCTTGCCGGATGTGTCAAGGTACATGATTGATACCCGTCTATTCCTCACCGCAGAGACGCAGAGGACGCAGAGATCATTTAAAATAAGTTCGATACTCGATCTTTTCGTGCGTATTGGCTTCCCGGGCCGGTACGCGCAGCACTCCCACCACTGTCGATCACGCTGACACTTAACACCGATCCATATTCGATCTCTGCGTCCTCTGCGTCTCTGCGGTGTTCATCCGGCGAGGCGTGGCTAGGGCGCGTAACCGAGGCGGGTTTCAAGACCGGCTTTCACGGCGGGCCATTCCTCGGCGATGATGCTGAACATGACCGTGTCGCGGATATAGCCGTCCTGCAAGATCAGGTGCTTGCGCAGCACGCCCTCGCGCTGGGCGCCCAGCTTGGCGATGGCCGCCTGGCTCTGCCGGTTGCGCCCGTCGGTCTTCAGTTGCACGCGCACCGCGCCCAGATTCTCGAAGGCATGGCGCAAGAGCAGGTACTTGCTCTCCGGGTTGACCCGCGTGCCCTGGTAGGGGCGGGCGATCCAGGTCGAGCCGATTTCCAGCCCGCGGTGCGCCGGGCGGATATCCATATAACAGGTGACGCCGACGGATTGGCCCGTCTCCTGGCGTACCATGGCGAAAGGCTGGTAGTCGGGCGCCCGCAAGAGGCCGCTGAGATAGGTCTCGAACGCCGGCAAGGTGTCGTCCACCGGGTGGGGGATATAGGCGAAGATGGCGGGATCGGCCTGTCGCCAGAGGGCGGGCGCGTGGTCCAGGGTAAGCGGCTCCAGGCGGATCTCGCGCCCCTGGAGCGTGATGGGTGCTACCTGCATATGCTTGAAACCTCCCTGGCCCCCATTATACGCGGCGGCTCATGCCGCCGGCTATGCTTGCGAAGGCCGCCGCGGTCTCATTACCCGGCCCGCCTGTGGTATACTGGGGGATACAGTGCAATGTTGCCCTGCCGTGCCGCTCCCTGGGCGCGGCAGCATGAACCCGTTCAAAGGAGAACGTGCCCCGTGAAACTTGCCGCCCGCATCAGCAATCTCCCGCCCTACGTATTCGCCGCCATGGGCAAGCGCATCGCCGAGCGCCGCGCCCGCGGCGACCAGGTTATCAACTTCGGCATGGGCGACCCCGATGTGCCGATGCCGGAGAACCTGGTGGACGCCGTCTGCGCCGCGGCCCACGACCCGCGGATGCACC
>JAICKM010000533.1 GCA_025927935.1 Chloroflexia bacterium
CATGGCCTTCATTGAGTACTACAACCAGACAATGGCAAAGCCATTTGCCTGGACCTACCGCGGCAAGGCTTTGGTGGCTTAAACATTGGTCTATTTAGGCCCAAGTGTACTAGTCCTTCCTTAACCGAATCTCTGCGCCCTCTGCGCCTCCGCGGTAAGCACGAATCGCCGGTGAGGATGGGGATTCGCGGCTGGTATGCTATAATCGGGGGTGAGCAGCACCCCGATTACCGGCGCGGCGCCGAGTGCCGCACCGGCCGCTAAAGAAGCACCGCCTGGCGCTTCCCGCCCCCACCGCGCCTGGCCGTGGAGCCTCCTGGCGATCCTGGCCCTGGCGGCGGCGATTCGGGTGGTGCCGCTGGTGGCCGTGCTCGCCAACGGCGGCAGCCCGATCATCGGCGACGAGGGCAACTATGTCGAGGCGGCGCAGGCGCTAGCCCATGGCCTGGGCATCCCCGACCGCTGGCTCTGGATCCGCCCGCCCGCCTATATCGTCTTCGTCGCGGGCGTCTTCCGGCTCAGCAACGACAGCCTGGTCGCGTTGCAAGTCGCCCAGATCGCCGTCTCGCTGCTGACCATCGCCGCCACCTACGGCCTGGTGCGGACCGCCTTCCCGCCGGGCGCCCTGGGCCGGGCCAACCCGCGTCACGTCGCCCTGGGCGCGGCGCTCATCCTGGCCGTGCAGCCGTCGCTCGTGCTCTACACGGGCTTCTTCCTCACCGAGACGCTCTTCCTGCTCTTGATCACGGCGCTCATCTGGGCACTGGTAGCCTACTTCCGCGCAACCACGCCACGGAGCGCCGGGGCCTGTGCAGCGCTGGCCGGAGCGCTGGCGGGCCTCGCGCTGCTCACGCGGGCCAGCATGACGCCGCTGCTGGTGCTGGTCGCGGGCGCGATCCTGGCCCGGCGCGGATTGCCCTGGCGGCCACGACTCGCTGCGGCGGGGGCTTTCGTCGCCTGCATTCTGCTGGTGCTGGCGCCATGGACGGTGCGCAACGCCCTGCATTATGGCCGCTTCCTGCCGCTCGACACCAGCGGTTACTATGTCATCTGGACCGACAATACCGACCTCAGCCTGCCCGAACTGCGCCAGGAACTCTACAACCTGCCTAACCCCGCCGACCGGGGCAACTATGCGCTCATCCACGCCGTGAGCTGGATGATCGCCCACCCGGCGGAGTTTGTGCAGCGCAGCAGCCAACGGATGATCGACAGCCTGGCGCCCGACGACTTCACCGAACTGGGCTACCAGTTGCGCGAGAAGCTGCCCGGCCAGGACTGTGACGAGCGCGACGTGTTCAGTTTCCTGGCCTGGTGGGGTTGGGTGCTGCTGTTCGGCGGGGCATTGGCCGGGTGGCTGCGCGCGCCACGCAACGCGCTCTGGTGGCTCACGGCGGGCACCGTCGCCGTCTACGTGCTGACCGGGGCGCTCACGCACAACGAGTTCCGCTACCGGTACCAGTTGTTCAGCGTGCTGGCCGTGTTCGCCGCGCTAGCGGCGCTCACCGCCTGGGCGGGGCTGCGCGATGCCCGGCGCGCCGCGTGGCGGCCCCGCCGCGCGGCGCTGCTCGCGGGCGGCGCCTGCCTGCTCTGGATCGCCGCCACCCTGCCCACCTTCGTGCCGGGCATGAGCCGGGCGCTGGAGGCGAACGCCGCGATGGCCCAGGCGGCGCAAGCCGCGCCGGCGGGCGATTTTGCCACCGCCGGCGCGCAATACACTGTCGCGGCGGGGCTGGAGCGTACCTGCGCTGCCGTGCGCCGCGACCTGGGCCAGGTGCAAGTGCGGGCCGGGCAGCCGGAAGCGGCCATCGCTACCTGGCGCGATGCCTTGCAGCAGGAGCCTGGCGACTGGCGCACCCGCGTCCTGCTGGCCGGCCAGCTGCGCGGGCTGGGCCGCCCCGACGAGTCCGGCCAGGTGGCGCGCGCCGTGCCGCCCACCTTTAACACCGTCTTCCTTGACTGGGCCTGGACCCAGTTCGGCCCCGCGCCCACGACACTGATCCCTGGCCGCGACGACATCGGCTTTGTGCGCGGCTTCCAGATCGGCGAGTTGGACGCGGACGGCACCCCCTTCCGCTGGGCCGGCCCCGGCGCCCATTCCAGCATCCGGCTGCGCGGCGGCCAACCGCAAGGCGCCGCGCTGACCCTGCGGCTGGGCAGCCTGCCGCCGCCCGCGCCCCAGCCGCCCACGCGCCCGGTCGCCGTCGCGGTCAACGGGCAGGTGCTCGCCACCTGGCAGGTCGGGCCGGGCATCAACGCCTACACGCTGGATCTGCCCGCCGCCCTGACCGCCGGGCACGCCGGCATCATAATCGACTTCGACTCGCCCCCGCAGCAAGCGTCGGCCACCGACCCGCGCTACCTCAGCTTCGCCCTGCATAGCGCCACGATTACGCCCGCCAATCGCCCGTAAGCGCGTGACCTGCCGGCCTCGACCGCAATAATATATGCGACAGGCATCAACCGGCTCCGAGTTGGCGTCCGCCGTTACCGGGAAGGACTATCGGCCTTTTCGTTGTACTGCTAACGGTACCACTTGCTGCCCGGTTGGGCCTTGTGGGCCGGGCCGCGAATATCTATACTGGAACCATACTTCCCGCCGCGAGCAGGCCGGGGTCCGAGTGGCGATCCCGGCAGGCGACCGATCCGCGGCGCGCACCAGCGACCCTTTTGGACCTAGTTGAAGACGAGGAATCACGGATGGCGCAGGTCTTTCAATGCCCGTCCTGTAGCGGTCCCCTGAAACCCGACGGGGCCGCCACGACAGTGACGTGTCCGTACTGTGGCGATTCGGTTATTGTGCCCCCGGAGCTGCGGACCCCCGCCCCGCACCCGCCCGCCGCGCACACCGTCGTGGTACAACTGCCGGTGAGTCCGCCGCAGCCGGTGGTCCATGCGACCGGCACGAGCCGGGGCATGAGCGCGGGATGCGGGGTGCTGATCGTGCTCTTCATCCTGCTGACGGTCGGCTTGCCGCTCTACCTGGCCGGTAACGAATTGTTTGCCAAGACCGGGACGCCGCCGTTTGATTTCCGCACGATGCTGCCCGTCCTGGCGAGTCCCACACCGGCCTTCGCCGACCCTGTTATGACCGTGGGTGGCACGGCGCCGGGGGCGAGTGCATTCAAGGACTCGCGGGCCGTGGCGCTGGACGGCGCGGGCAATATCTACGTGACCGACTCGAATCCGGGGCGTGTGTTGAAGTTCGATCCGCAGGGCCACTTCCTGGCAAGCTGGCCCGCGGGCGAACAGTATCCCGACGCCCTGGCCGTGGACAGCGCGGGTAACGTCTATCTGGCGACGAGCCAGGCGATCCGCAAGTACGACGGGGCGACGGGCCGGCTGCTGGATACCTTCACCTTTAAGGACGACAAATTCGGCTTCTTCGGTTTCGATGAGCTGGTCGTGCTGCCGGACGGAACGTTGCTGGCGACGATGGGCCACACCGGCAACCTCGTGCAACTCGACGCGCAGGGCAAGGAGATGCGGCGCTTCCTCCACCCGCTACAGGGGCACACCGCGACCACCGAGGAAGACCTGCGCCTGGCCGTCGATGGGCAAGGCATCCTGTACCTGTTGGGCCGCAACAACTCCGCCGTCTATAAGCTGGCGCCCGATGGGACGTTCCTTGGCACGCTGATCGGCAAGGGCGACACACCGGGGCGGCTGGACAGCCCGCAAACCATCGCCGTGGACGCGCAAAACCGGCTGTATGTGCACGACAGCCAGGGCATCCAGGTCTTCGACAGCACCGGGCGCTACCTAGGGCTGGTGAATCCGCTGGCCGCCGTGGGCACGCTAGCCACGCAGGGCGACGGCGCGTTCTTCGTCGCCCTGCGTGACCGTGCCGTGAAATATCGCCTGCACGCGCTGGCCGGATCGCCGGTGCCCACCAGCGCGCCCCCGCCCACGGCCGCCGCGACGCCTACCGCACCGCCGGTAGGCCCGCCCACCGAGGTGCCGACGCCGACGCCGCTGCCGGGCGTGGGCGGCACGGTGGACTTCGACGGCTGGACGATCTCGCTGGCCCGCGCCGAGAGCCGGCCCAGCCTGGTCCTGCCTAAACAGCGCCTGACGATCCGGCCCACCGGGCGCTTTTATCTGCTGTGGGTCGATGCGCGCAACCAGCAGGCCAGCGCACACCAGTTGGAGCAGTATTTCCGCTGGCATCTGCAGGAGGCCAACGACAATACGTACTACCCGCTGCCGCTGGAGAACAGCGAGATCTTCGGCGCCTTCTTACAGCAGGAAGGCCGCGACGCCCTGAACACCACCGTGGCGGCCCAGGGGCTGACCCACCCGCTGCTGGCCTTCGACCTGCCGGAGGACACCCTGCCCCTGCAACTGGTCATCCAGAGCGCTCTCGGCAGCAGCGAAGTGCGCTTCGACCTGCCGGACAAATAGCCGGCCGGCCAACCGCACCGGAGCGCTTATCCGTGCTGTTACCTCTAGGAGCCGGTTTGAAACCGGCTCCTAGAGCGATTGTGTTAATTCGCTGACCGGACGCGCCGGGGCGGGTAGGCACGGAAGCGGACGGAGGGATCGACCAGCACGCTCAGCGGGTGGGCGACTTCCGCGGCGCTGAGCAGGCCCCAGTGCTGCCAGGGGCCGCAGACCGCCTGGTGGACCTGGCCGGTCCACGGCTGCATCTCCACATGCTCCACCGGCAGCAGACCGACGCCGCCCCAGCGGTCGCTGTAGTAACCCAGCAGCCGATGGGTGAGGAAGTGGGTGCCCTTAGTCGCGTCCGGCCACAGGAGGCGCTCCTGGCCCGGTTCGCAGGAGCCACCGGCATCCAGGATGGTCGGACCGAGCGGACTCGCCAATTCCAGGCGCACCTGCCAGGCGCCGCCCTGTGTGCGCGGCACCCGCCCGGCCATGCGCGCCGGACCGTAGTAGACGTTGGGCGACGCGAGCCAGGTAGGCAGCCAGGGCAGGCGCGCGCTGATGAAGTTGCCGAAGAAGTACACGCCGGTCGGCCCGCCGGCGTGGGGTTGCACATAGGTCCGGTAGTTGGCCTGGGCGAAGGTGAGGCGCAGGGGCGGGGCCAGGCGAGCGTGCATGTTGACGTTGAGCACGGCGGCCACGGTCAGCAGCGCCAG
>JAICKM010000253.1 GCA_025927935.1 Chloroflexia bacterium
AATTGCTGTTCGATACCGACGTCCCGCTCAAGGCCGCCATTAACGAGGCCGTGGAACTGGGCAAACGGTTCGGCAGCGACAGTTCGAGCCGTTTTATCAACGGCGTGCTGGGCACGGTGGCCGCGCAAGCGGCCAACTATCGTGCCCAACAGGCCACCCGGCGCAAACGGACGGCGAGCGCTCCGCCCGATCCGGGCGTCCAACCGACCCCCGAGCTGCGCGAGCTGCACGGCTGGTTGGACGAACCGGCGGAGGAACCGCCCGCCGGGGACTAAAGTCGGACGTGTGCCAGGTAGGAGTTTTGGCGAAAGGAGGTGAAACTATGGCCCAGGCAACCGAGCATCTGCGCGAGGTGGCGACCCGTGATTATGGGGTTGACGCCGCGGAAGCGCAGACGATGAGCGATGATCAACTGGCGCAGGCGGTCCTGCGCGGCATCGCGAGTCAGAAGTATGATGTGAACGCCGCCGATATGGAAGGCAAGGATACCCGCGGTCTCATCGAGGTGCTCCTCACCAATATGGTGGTGGATCTCCTGAAGGTAGACCCCGCGAAGGTGAATACTGAGGCGACGTTCTCCGATCTCGGCGCGGACTCGCTGGATATGGTCGAACTGTTGATGAGCATCGAAGACACCTTCGAACCCTTCGGCGGTTTGAAGATCGCGGACGAGGATGCGAATATCAGCACGGTCGGTGAAGCGGTTGATCGCATCAACGGCTACATCGAGACGTATCTGAAGCAGGACTCCGCTGCTGGTTAGGTGGCAGTTGCAGGGGAGTGCGATCGGCGTGCGCCGGCCGCGCTCCCCTGATTTCTTATGACGACACCCCGCTTTACCCGCCGGCGCGGTCCCCGCCCGGCGCCCGACGCCGAACAGCGCATGGCGCTGGTCGAGCATCTGCGCGAGTTGCGCGACCGGCTTATTCGGGTCGTGCTTAGCGTGATCCTCACCACGTCCCTCAGCTTCCTCTTCATCAATCAGTTGATGCAGCTTTTCCTCAACCTGCTGCCCAAGCAACCGAACATCCACGTGCAGGTCTTCGAGCCGGCGGAGGCGTTCACGTCGTACTTCAAGGTCGCGCTGACCTTCGGCATCGTGCTGGCGATGCCGCTCATCGTCTACCAGGTCTTCCGTTTTCTGGCCCCCGGCCTCACCGGCAAGGAACGGCGCTGGCTGCTGCTCAGCCTGCCGATGATTACCGTGTTCTTTCTGGCCGGGGTGGTCTTCTGTTACACGCTCGTCTTGCCCAGCGCGCTCAACTTTCTGCTCAACTTCGGCAGCCCGCAGATCGAGCAGAACCAGCGGCTGAGCAGCTTTATCGGCTTTGTGACCAACTTTATGCTGGCCGTCGGCATCACCTTTGAGCTACCCCCGGTGATGTTCCTGCTGGCGAAGCTAGGAGTGGTCAGCGCAAAACGCATGAGCCGGGTGCGCCGGTTCGTCGTCGTCATCGCCTTCATCGTGGCCGCCATCATCACGCCCACGCCGGACCCCGTCAACCAGACGATTGTCGCGCTGCCCATTTACCTGCTCTATGAGCTAGGCTTGCTCTTCGCGCGCCTGGCGTAAGGCACGGGCCGCGGTCTGTGCCCGCACCGAGGAACCCCCATGAACGCAGCGATCCGCATTGCGGCGATTTTGCTCATCCTCATCGGCCTGGTCTGGACCGGCCAGGGCTTCGGCTTCATCCAGGGTAGCTTTATGACCGGCTCCATGTTCTGGGCCATTGTCGGGCTGATCTGCCTGGTGGCGGGCGCGGCGCTGGCCTATCAGGGCTTTTTCCGCCCCGGTCGCCCCCGCGCCTGACGCGGCGCATGCAGGCCGCCCCGCTACCCGGAACGCTTGAACCCTGACGGCTGACGGCTGGCGGCCGGCGGCTACCCGTCTCACGGCGCCGGGGTGATATTCGGCGTCGGGTAGGGGGTCAGGTCGTAGGGCGACTTGTCCAGGTCCAGGTCCACCTCCGCGGCCAGCGTATCATGGCCGGCCCGCGCGATGGTCAGATCCACAGCCCAGCCGCCGCTCATCGGCATCAACAGGTGGCCCGTATAGGTGCCGCTCGCGTTCGCCAGTGGGGTCAACTCGGTCACATGGCCGTGGGTCGGCATGATGCCCTGCATCGTCACCGTGGCATCGGTGATCGGCTGGTCGTTGTTGTCGGTCAGATGGAACACGAAGTCCACCGGGCCGGACACGGGTGGGTTGGGCTGCGTCTCCACGTCCACGTTCACGAAATCGCTGGGCCGCCCGGTCAGTGCCGTGCCGGTCACCTGGTAGCGGAAAGCGGCTTTCAGGTCCTTGGGCTGATTATACCGGCGCACGACGACCACGATCTGCCAGTTGCCGTCGAGCGCCAGGTACGGGCCTTCGGGCACGGCAAAGCGCCCGCCGCCCGCATCCTTGGCGACCTCGCTGGAGCTGGTGTTGTCGTCGAGTTGCGTCACCGTCAGCTTGACGCTCAGCACGCAGTCGGCATCCGGCGCCGGGGTGGGCGCGCAGGCAGTGATCGCGCCGTGGGTGTCTTGCAGCGTCACGCTCAGGTTGTCCACGAAACTATGCTCGGTCGTCAGCGCGAGATCTACGCCTTGCACGGTCTGGCTCAGCGTCAGCGTCGTGCTGACCGGTTCCGCAGGGCTAGGCGCGGTCGTCGGGATGGCGCCCGCGCCCGCGCCTGCCCCGGCCCCGGCGCCCGCCCCGGCGCCTGCCCCGGCGCCGGTCCCAGGGGCAACGGCGACAGCGGTGGCGGTTGCCGGTCCCGCGGCTGCCGCCGGCGCGATCCGCGCCAGCGCCGCCGGGTCGGTCGCCGGGGCCGACAGCGTCAGCAGCGCGGCGAAGACCAGCACCACGCTCACCAGCAGGGCTTCGGCGCGAATCGAGCGTTGGAACCCGCCCGCCAGGCGGCCCAGAGCCGGACCCAGGGCGCCGCGCAGCCGCGCCAGCCCCGGCCCCACCCGGCGCAGGTTGTAGGCCGCCGGGATCAGCAACACGCCCAGCAGCGCCACTTTCGCCAGCACGTCGCGGCCATAATCGGTGTTCAGCGTACTCGCCACGCTGGGTTCGGCGGCCAGGTAGAGCAGCGTGCCGCTGAGGGCCACCAGCGGCACGCTGATTAGCCCGACCAGGCTGAAGCGCGTGATGCTGTCGCGCAGCACGGTGGCCCGGCTTTCGGGCGCCAGCCCCCGCAGCGCCGGCAAGAGAATCCCGGCAAACGAGAAGATCCCGCCGATCCAGACCGCGGTGATCAGCAGGTGAACGACGTTGGCCGCGGGCGCGATGGCCTGGAGCCAGCCGGCCCCCGGCGTTTCGCTTAGCGCCGTGGCGTGGGCGCTGCCTGTCGCGGCCACGAAATACATGACCCCCAGCGCGACCACCAGGCCCCAGACCACCCGGCTCAGGCGGCCGGTCGCCAGCGCGACCACCAGCAGGGCGAAGATAGTCAGCGCCGCCAGCGCCCTGAGTTCCAGCGATAACCCGAAGCTGGTGCCCAGCACATTGCTCAGGACATTGTGCCGGGCCAGCACGGCGAAGACATCGCTCTCGGTGATACGCGTCGCCTGGAGCAACAACTCGCCGCCCAGGGCCATCAGCAGCAGCCAGCCGCCCACCAGCGCCACCACGACCAGGCGCAGGTCGAGGCGGCTCAGCAGCGCCGCGCGGGACTCCCGCACATGGGCCAGCCCGGCAGGCACGACGAGCAGCCGAAAGACGGCCGCGCCGATAAGGAGTGCCGGGAGCAGACTGGTGAGCCAGCGCACGAGCACATCGGGCGGCCCCGGCGGCGTGAATTCGCTCACGTTCGCCCCGGCGTCGGTGTTGTCGTCGGGCGGCAGAGCCACCGTGGGCTGAGGCGTCGCCGCCGGACCTACCCCACCCGTGGCCCCACCGGCCGCCGGGGTGGGCGTGCCGCCGGGCGGAGGCGGGCCGCCCTGCACCGTGAAGGCGAAGCTGCCCCGCGTCAGGTGGCCGTCGATCACCGAGACGACCTTCCACTGCACGATATAGACGCCGGACGGCAAGTTGGGTTGCAGGGCGACCGTGACCAGCCCCTTCTGCGCGTCGATCACCGGCGGCTGCGCCGACTCGTAGTGCCGCCGCGCCCGGTCGATGACCGCGAAGCTGCTGAAATCGGGCGCGACGCCCTCGCTGAAGGTCATCTGCACGGTGGCCGGGGGACTCGCCAGTTGGGCGCCCGACGCCGGGGTGGAACTGAGCAGGACGGAATGGGCCAGGGCGCCGCTCCCCAATAGCAGCCACAGGCATGCTGCCGCCAGTCCGGCGATCAGAAATCTACGCGTACGCATGTGCGGGAACCTTCCAGGGGACGCGGACCCGGCCCGGTCCGCGCCCCGGCATCCCGCTCCCGGCCCAGGGGTAGCTCGGGCCGGGAGCGGTTAAGCGATGTGAGCCTAGCGTTGCGCGGCGCGGCGCAGCCCCAGCCCGCCGAGCAGGATGAGGGCCGCCAGCAATCCGGCGCCCGGCAGCCAGCCGGCCGGTTCGCCGGTGGTGGGCAGCGTGGGGCCGCTCCCGCCGGTCGTCGCCGGGCCGCTGTCCGTGGACGCGCCGCCTGTCACCGTGAAGGTGAAGGTGCCGTCGGCCTGGCCGTTATCGTCCTCGGTCAGCGTGTGCCACTTGACCGTGTAGATGCCCGCGCCCAGGCCGGGCTTGAGGATCACGCTGGCCTTGGTGCGGTCGTTCACATTCACCTGCCCGTCGCCGTTGTCGGCCTGCACTTGCGGGCTGGCGGCGTCCTTTTGGTAGAAGACCTGGAGGGTGCTCTTGGTCAGCGAGGTCTCCTCGCCGTAGGTGACGTTCACCGTGGTGGGCTGGCTCGACAGCGTGGCGCCGGCGCTGGGATTGGAGCTGACAAGCCGGGCATGTGCGCCGGCCGGCGCGGCAAACACGGCGCTCAGGAGCAGGACCGCGGCGCAGGTCATTAGAACACGCATGGGTACGCGAAGAAATCGGTGCATGGCTACGTTTCCCCTTCGATTCTGGGTAGCGACTATTGTAATAGAACTCAGATGATTGCGTATGGGAAAACAGCCAGGCGGCGCGGGGGGCGCTCCGGAGGGGCGGGATCATACTGTGAGGCGGGGGCGGGCACGTGGAAGCTCGCCGGCCGGGGCCGGTCGGGCGCGGGCATGGGCGCCGCGGGCGGCACCGTGGCAGCTAGCTGGGGATTCTGTTCGAGCGCGCCGGTCTGCCGCCCCAGATTGGCGGCGGCAGTGGTCGCAGGCAGCGGGGCTTCGCCACCGTAGCCGACAGTGACATCACCTTCGTCGGTCACGCTGACCGACTGCCCGGTCGCCAGCGCCATCTCGATCAGTTGGTCGTCGGTCAGGGTTTCAGCGGCGGGCGCGGTGTGCGGGCGCGGGAAGAGCAGCAGATACGGCCCGTTGCGCGTCTGGCCGGGCACAAACTGGCACAGGCAGACCAACGGCAGCAGCCAGAGACAAAAAACCAGGCCGGCAACCCCGGCCACGCGCACGCTCATGGGGACCATTATACATCCCCGGCGTGCGGTGGTCCATTAACGTTGCGTAAGAAGTGCGCTATGCTAAGCGCTGCTATGAGTTGTCATGCTGAACGCAGTGAAGCATCGCGTCTCCGTGGCGGCGAGACGAGACTCTTCGTTGCGCTCAGAGTGACAAGAACGACGAGAACCGGGCTAAGCCGTGGCGCGCAAATAGTGCGCCCAGTAGCCCTGCCAGGGACCGTACCCGGCGGCGATGCGCTCCACCTCGGAGGGAGGCAACGCCTGGCCGTTGCCGTAGCGGTGGGACACCGCGGCGATCAGCCGCTCTTCGGTGATCGGCACCCGATCCAGCCGGCCCAGCCCGCGCAGCAGGATAAACTCCGCGCTCCACACCCCGATACCCTTGATGCCGCGCAGCCACGCCTCCACCTCGGCGTAGGGCGCGGCGCGCAGCCAGGACTCGTCCACGCTGCTGAAGGCCCGCGCCGCGGCGGCCAGGTATTCCGCGCGCCGCTCGTTGCTCACCACCTCGCGCAGCGGCGCGGGCGCCACGTCCGCCAGTTGCGCGGCGGTAGGGAAGGCGGTATAGGCCGGGCCGTCCACGGCCAGCGTGCCGCCGAACCGGGCGGCCAGCGCCTGCTTCTGCTTGCGGGCCACCGGCATTGGGTTGCGCTGCGACAGGATGGCCCAGGCCGCGTTCTCGAACGGCGTCAGGAACTTGACCTGGTGGTAGCCGTACAACTGCCGGATGATCGGCGCGAAGGCCGGTTCGGCTTCGCCCAGGGCATAGAAGGGCCGCAGATCGTCACCCAGGCTCAGATAGAAGCCGATGCGGTCCGCCGCCGCTGCCTGCATTGCAGGCGTGATGGGCGCTTCCGCGAACAGCGTGTACTCCAGCCGGGGCGCATCGGCGCTGCCGGTGCCGGCCACGCGGAACACCACCGGCAGCGCCTCGATCATCACCGCTTTGGTCAGCGTGCGCGGGGCCAGCGTCTGCTCACCCTGCGTGGGCAGGAACATGCCCAGGAAGTCCAGCGATTGCTCAAAATCAAAGGGCGCCGCCGGGGTCAGCACCCCGCTGGCGGTATGCAGGTCCATACGATCCTTTCCGGGCCAGGCCCGTAGCTCAAGCGTGTTTCTCATGGCACCAGTATACGGCCCGCCGGTGACAATCCTATGTCAGCAGCGATCCGGGGGATTGCCATGTCTTACGGGCTTATTTCTCGGCGCCGGTCTCGACCTGCGGGCGCACGCGCAGCACGCGCTCGTTGCTCACCGTGACCAGGCCGGGCGGCGCGCCGGGGATGCGGCGGACGTGGCGCTTCTCGGTGACGATCACGTCCACGGCGCTGTCGGCGCGGGCTTTGCTGTGGCGGGCGGCCAGCCGGGCGGCCTCGGCCACGGTGCTTTCGGGGATGGGCCGCCCGGTGGCGCGGATGACGACATGCGAGCCGGGCACGCCGCGGGCATGGAGCCAGAGGTCTTCGGGGCGGGCTAGGCCGAAGGTGAGCGCGTCGTTCTGGCGGGCGCTGCGGCCATAGAGCAGGGTGAAGCCGTCACGCGAGGTGGCTTTGCCGGGCGTGGTCGCCAGGCGGCTCTCGCGGGTGGCCGGGCGTGTGTCCAGGCGCGGCTTGCGGTCCTTGTGCCCCGGCTTGTGCGGCGCGCGCTTGGCGGGCGGGGCTTCCCCGCGGGCGGCGGGCGGGCGGGCGCCGGGGTCGTCGGGCAGCGCGGCGATCTCGGTGCGCAACAACTGGATCGTGTCGTGGTCGGCGGCCAGGTCGAGTTGCGTGGCGATCTCGTCCAGATAGCGCAGGCCCAGTTCCACGGCTTCGAGCCGCGCGGGCACGCCTTCAACGGCGGCGCGCGCCCGCTGATACTCGCGGAACAGCGCCTGGGCCTGCTCCAACGGCGTGCGGTCGGGGTCGAGGGTGATCACGAGGGCTTCTTCGGGGATCTCCAGCCGGGTCTGGCCGGGGGCCAGGCCGTACATATAGGCCAGGATCAGTTCGCCCTTGTGGCGCTCCTTCTCGAATCCGGCGGCGCGGTCCAACTCGGCTTGCAGCGCGCGGCGGCGGCGTTCCAGGCGGTCGCGGCGCTCGTGCAGTTCCATCCGCACGGCGGCCTTGAGTTGGGCGTGCCCGGCCACGGTTTCCAGGGCCGCGTAAAAGGCTTCGGCGGCGGCGGAGATACCGTCCGTTGCTTCCAGGGTCGCCCCGGCGGCCTCCAGGTGGCGGATCGGGTAGGGCGCGAAAGCCAGCGCCTCGCGGCCCGGCGGTGGCGGGGGCGTCTCGGCATCTTCGCCGGATGCGCCGGACTCGTCGTCTTCGTCCAGGTCGCCTTCTTCCGGCGCCCAGGCGATGGCCGGCTGCCAGGCATGGGTGCGCGCCAGGCCCAGCGTCTCCTGCAACGCGGCAAAGAGCCGGGGCGCGTCGGCGGCGGCCACGCGGGCGTCTTCGCTGCCTGTCGCGCGGTACGCCGCCTCGCGGGCCAGAAGCGGGCTGACGGCGCGGAAGCGGGCCACCAACGCCTGCCAGAGCACGACATTGGGGTCCAGTTCGTCCAGTTCGCCGCGGAACGAGCGTTCGCCCATGGTCAGCAGGTCGAGTTTGCGCTGCGGGGGCGGCGGCACATAAGGCAGGCGCGGCAGTGTCGTCCGGTAGCGGTTGATGCTCGACGGCACATGCTTGACGGCGTCCAGCACGATGCCGTCGGCTCCGACCAGCACAATGTTGCTGTGGCGGCCCATGATCTCGGCGATCAGGTGGGTCTCGTAGAGGGCGAAGCCGGGCGGGATCTCGGTGCGCCGGTCGTCGAGCGGCTCGTCGGCTGCGGCCTCGTCGTCTTCGTCGTCCTCGCTGGCGTCGTCCAGGCCGGGCGGGCCGTGCTTTTGCACCGGCAGCACCTTGGTGAAGCCGAAGTCGAGCACGCGCTCAAACTGCGGCTGCTCGATGGTTTGCAGCACGGCGCCGCGCACATATTTGCGCAGCAGCAGCAACAGGGGCGAGCGCACCGTGGGGTCGCGCGTGGGCGGGGCCGCGAGCAGGTGGACGCGGGCGTTTTCGGCGTGGGCCGAGAGCAGCAGGTGCCGGCGGCGGCGCCCGGCGTAAAGCTCCAGGCCCAGCGCCAGCGGGCCGATGGCTCGCACCTGCTGGACGCGCCCCGGCACCAGCCCGGCGAGTAGCTCCTCGCGGGTCGCCGCGATGGTTAAAGCATCAAAGAACATACGGACGCGCACCTCCGGTCAGCCGTCTCTTGCAGTATACGCGGGGCGCGCCTGCTTGCCAAGCACCCGCGTTTCCGCTATACTGAGGGGCAAGAACAGGCTATCGCGGCGCGGGCCTCGGGCCACACGCCGTGCAGGACGGGAAGGATGGGCGAGACGGCAACCGAGATTTCCTC
>JAICKM010000496.1 GCA_025927935.1 Chloroflexia bacterium
CGATGGAGAATATCAACTGGCGCCCCGTACAGGCCGCCGATCTGGAAGCCCTGGCGGCGCTGGACGCGGCGTGCCGGGCGGAGGATGGCCCTGTCTCCGTCGCCGGCCCGAGCTATGAGACGCTGCTGGGCGCACCCGATACGGCCCTGCTGTGTGCCACGCGGGAGGGAAACCCGGAGATCGTCGCCGTGGGCTGGGTGCAGGTGAACGGCGCGCAGGCCCGACTGGGGGGCAAGGTCCATCCCGCGGTGCGCCGGCAGGGCCTGGGCACGCATCTGCTGCGCTGGAGCGAAGCGCAAGCCCGCGCCCTCGGCTCTCCGCAGACGCTCGTCATCCGCAATGAGGCCCTGAATAAAGGCAGCGCGGCGCTCTACGCTCAGGAGGGCTACGCCCGCGAGTTCACCGAAAACTGGATGCAGAACTGGATGCAGCGCCCGTTGCACGAATCGGTGCCCGCCCTGGCCTCGCCGCTGCCTACGGTGGCGTGGACAGAGGAAAACGCGCCGCAGTTCTACGCGGCCTACTACACCAGCTTCTCCACGCGCCGCCGCGCGGATACGCCCGCGCCGGCCGCCGAGGACTGGATCGCCGACTACGCCGACGATCCCGACTTCCGCCCCGATTTGTCCCTGCTGGCGCTGGACGGCGACCGGCCTGCCGGCTTTATCGCCGCCGGGGTGCTGCATTTGCCGGACAGCGATCAGCCGGTGGGCTGGATCTCGCAGGTCGGGGTCGATCCCGCCTGGCGCGGGCGCGGGCTGGGCGCCGGGTTAGTTACCTCCGTGCTGGCCGCGTTCCAGCGCGAAGGCTTCGCCGCCGTCGGCCTGCACGTCAACATCGACAACCCGAACGCCATCGCACTGTATGAGCGGCTGGGATTCCAGTTGGTCGGGCGGCGGGCGAAGTACTCCAAGCCGTATACCCCGTAATCTTGCCGCCGGGTACTAAAAAGGGCCGCGCAACAGCGCGGCCCCCGTTTTTCCTCGAACCTTACTCAGCCCTACGCCGGCACGGCGGCCTGCTGCCGGGCGTCGATAGCCTTGATCGCGTCGAGCACGTCGTTGATGACCCAGTCGGGGGTGCTGGCGCCCGCCGTGACGCCGACCTTTTGCACACCTTCAAACCAGGCCGGATCCAGCTCTTCGGGGCGCTCGATGTGGTGGCTGGGGCAGTACTTCGCCGCCAGTTCGGCCAGGTGGCGCGTGTTGGCGCTCTCGTAGCCGCCGATGGCGATCACCAGATCCACTTCCTGGGCCAGCGCCTCGGCGGCGGGCTGGCGCTTGGCCGTGGGCAGGCAGATCGTGTTGTGGACGTGGATCTCGGTGCCGAACTCCAGGAAGCGCCCGACCACCTCGGTGACGAACTGCTTGAACCAGGCCACATTCATCGTCGTCTGCGACAGCAGGGCGATGCGCATCACCTTGGCGCCGGGCGTGCCCGCGGCCTCCAGCGCGGCGTCAATATCGGCGACGCTGCGGGCGCACACGGCGCGGCGCAGGTTCTTGGGCCGCTTGCGCTCGACCAGGCTGCCGGGTGTGGGTGGCACGGTACCGTCGAGGCTGGAGTTGGCCCAGCCGAGGATGCCCCTGGTCTCCGGGTGGAAGCTGTCGCCGTAGACGATGACCCAGGAGCCTTCGTCGGCTTCCTTCTTGGCCGTCTGCTGCACGCGCGTGACCAGCGGGCAGGTCGTGTCGATGACGGTGCGCCCGGCGGCCTGGGCGCGCGCCGCGATGTCGGGTGCCGCGCCGTGGGCGGTAATGGCGACGGTGGGCGCCTGGACCTGCTCCAGCCCATCCTTCACCTGCACGCCCTGCCCGGCCAGGCGCTCCACCAACTGCGGGTTATGGACCAGCGTGCCCAGCGTATCGATCTCCGCGTGCTGCTGCCCTGCTTCCGCGATATGGTCAAGGGTCATCTTGACCCCGAAGCACATGCCCATCTCGCGTGCGAGCTTAATTTCCATCAGTGTGTCTACTCCTAGCCGGCCCGCGTGGCCCTACCCGGCGCCGCCGCGAGTCTGATTCTGGCGTGAATACCTGCGATCCACGAATAATAACGCTCTTATGCCCGTCGCGCTTACACCCGATGTGATTCGCGCGAACCCACTTAGATAACGGCTCATTTGCCGGCGTAGTTTCCCATCGTGCCGGCGCGCGACCGCGCAAGGCGTACCTAACCACGCTAACTATACCAACTCTATACGAGGCGTGTCAATCGGCGGAGAACTACGTTAGAAGGGGAGCAGATGAGCACGCTAACGACGCGCAGGAGGCACCGCTATGCAACGCGAACCGTTTAATTCGAGCACGATCCTCACGGCAGGCTACGATGCCGGTAGCCGGACGCTGGAAATCGAGTTCCGCAACCACCGGCTCTATCGCTACCTGGATGTGCCCGCGCAGGTCTGGCAGGACCTACAGACCGCCCCGTCGCCGGGCGCGTACTTCACGGCGAGCATCCGCAACGATTACGAGTGCTGGCGGCAGGTCAATCTAGCCGGGGTCAAGCACCGGAGCGCGACAAAATAGGCTGGCGGGCGTGCGCCCGCCGGCCCGTTATTCTACGACGACCAGTTCGCGCGGGGCGTTGTTCATACGTTGCGCGCCGGTGGGGGTCAGCACCACCGTATCCTCGATACGCACCCCGAAGCGGCCCTTCAGATAGAGGCCCGGCTCCACGGTGAAGGCCATGCCGGGGGCCAGCACCATTTGCCCGCCCTGGACCAGATAGGGCGGCTCGTGTGCGTCGAGGCCGATGCCGTGGCCCAGCCGGTGCGTGAAATACTGGCCGTAGCCCGCCTGGGTGAAGAAGTCGCGCACCACCGAGTCCAGTTGCTCGCCGGTCATGCCGGGTTGGGCCGCCTGCACGCCCTTCTCCTGTCCCTGGTAGACCAGGTCATACACCTGGCGCATCTCCGCGTCCGGCTCCCGGCCCACAGCCACGGTGCGCGTCATGTCGGCGTTATAGCCGCTCAGCACGCCGCCGAAGTCGAGCACGACCAGGTCGCCCGGCTGGATGATGCGGTCGCTGGCGGTATGGTGGGGCGACGCGCCGTTGGGTCCGCTGCCCACGATGGGTCCCCACTCGATACGCAGACCCCGTGCGCGCAACAAGCCCGCGATAGTCTCTGCGATCTGATGCTCGCTCTGCCCGCTGAAGCGCAGTTGCCGGATTTCGGCAAACACGGCATCGGCCTGAGCGCCGGCCTCGGCCATAGCGGCCACTTCGGCGGCGTCTTTCACCAGGCGCAATGGCTCCAGCACCAGCGCGGCGGTGCTGAAGGTGGCGCGGGGCAGGGCCGCTTGCAGGCGCAGCAGGAAAACCGCCCAGAGTTGATCGCCCACGGCGACGGTGCCGGTGAACCCCTGGCTTTCGCCCGGCGGCTGTACCAGGCGGGCCACCAGGCGCGCCGGGTCCTCGTTTTCCTGCCAGGCCGCGACCTGGAGGCTCGCCGGGAGGGACGGCAAACCGGGGGCCTCGAAGGCGGGGATCACCAGGTGGCTCGGCCCGTTGGCGGGGACGATCAGCAGTGAGAGGCGCTCGCTGAGGTGCGGGTTGAGTCCGGTCAGGTAGCGCATATCGGACGAGGGGCCGATAAAACAATAATCAAGGCCGGCATGGCGCAACTGCTCGCGCGTATGCTCCAGGCGGGTCTCATACAGCGCCTGCGGGGGTCCGGCGGTGGTCGTCTCCATCAGGGATCGGGTCCTCCCAAAGAAAATGCCGGACTACAGTCGCGCCGGCCCATGGAAGGCGGCACGACTACAGCCCGGCGTAGCTGCGACAAACTACTTCTTCACCGGGGCCGGCGCCGGAGCAGCTTTCTTGTCGGATTTTGGCTTCTTTTTCTCTTTATTCTTCGGACTTTTATCGCCCATGGCCGTGATTCCCCTTTCTCTCCCTAGGAGCTGGAACATGGAATGAGGAGCCGCCGGGAGGCGGTGGCCGCACAATTTAGGCGGGCCTAGCTTATCCTAGCACGGTCCTAAATTACTGTCAAGTGCGGATCGGATCATTCACTTATGCCGTATCCCTGGGGATTTTCCTCGCCGGCCAGGATGGCCCGGAAGTCGGTCAACGCCGCCGGGTAGCGTGCGGGATCAAAGCGGTCATAGCTCCCTGCGCGAGGCAGGGTGATGCTGAGGCAATGCAGGGCCATGCGCACGCGCATGCGCGCCGGGAAGGCGGGATCATCCGCATAGCCGGCCATCAGCAGGAAGCGCGGGCGCAGCGCGGGTGGGTAATACCACCAGAGCAACGCGCCCACGTCGGCGGCCGGGTCGTCCAGGGCCATCGCTTCCAGATCGACGATGTAGAGCCTGCCCTGCGGAGTCAGCAGCCAGTTGGCGTTGCAGATGTCGTTATGCGCGGCGACCAGGCCCGTTCCCACGAACGCGGCCATCTCTGCCGCGAGCCGGTCCAGGGCGCTATCGATAAAGCCGGCCACTGCGGGCACCTGGGCTTTGTGCGCCTCCCAGCGGCGGCGGACCCCGGCGAGCATCCGCAACCCCGCCTCGTCCAGCCGGTCCGATGGCGGCGGGGGCAGGACGGCGCGCACACCCGCGTCGTGGTGCATGCGCCGCACCATCGTGGCGACTTGTTCGAGATGCGTCTGGAAGTCTCTTCGGCTGGGGGTGCGCCCGGCGATGCGTGGCTGCACGAGGATAGTCGTCCCGTCCGTGAGGCGCCCGGCCGCCCGCACCGATGGTGAGAGTCCGGCGGCGGCCATCGCCTGCGCCCGCTCCACCGCGGCGCCGAGTTTCACGAACCAAGCGCGCCCGCTGCTCGTAGCGAAATAGGTCTCCTGCCCGCTGCCCTGCGGGTAGTCGAAAGTCCAGGGACCGGGGGCGAGGTGGGCCTGGAGGAAAGCTGCTACTTCAGCCTGGTGCGGGTATTTGTCCGGCATAGGTCCTTTCTGGTCTGACATCCATTCATAACTCGGCGAGTTAGCTATTCAGCCGGAAAGATGCGGCAAATCAGACGAAAAATGCAGTAACACCGGCAAGCTGCGGGCACGGCGAATTCACGCCGCTGGCGGATGGGCAGCGGTGGAGCGCAGCGTTGAGGTCTCGCGTTGGCTCTTGGGTAGCTAAAGTGCGCCCCTTTTCTGCTCTCCCCACAGCTCTGTACGAACTCCTCCGAGTTATGAATGGATGTCAGTTCTGGTTGCTTGCAGTTCGGGCGCAGTTGCCTGCGTCCTCACAAAGGAGCGGGCGTTTTAGGGGGGCGGCAGCAGTTCGAAGATCCAGACATCGTCCTGGTGGAAGGCGAGGCGCACCTGCTCCGGGAGGGCCAACAGAGGCTCCGGGTCCATCACGCCGCCGCGCGCCCCGATATAGAGATGGGTCACGCCTTGCTGCCGCAGATAGGTCCAGGACTCGGCCAGGTCGGGGGCGGCGGTGGCGCGCACGATCTGGGCGGCGTGGCG
>JAICKM010000690.1 GCA_025927935.1 Chloroflexia bacterium
CGGGCGGCAGACTCGCCCGCCTGCCGTGGCCGCCATGCGCATCGCCCAGCCCGTGCTCGCCGTGGGCGGCGTGCTCACCTTCACCTACCAGCAGCGCTTCCGCCGCCGGGTGGACAGCGAAGGGATCACCATTCGCCTGATCCAGCAGGAAATCAGCCACTTCTCCGACGGCGCCGGGTGGGCGGCGCTCAAGCGCGAGCAGATCGTCCAGTCGATCAGCCACTCCGGCGACTATTATGGGCCGGGCGACGTGTTCGCCGATACGCGCACCTGGCAGGTGCCCCCCGCCGCGCCGCCGACCTCGCGCTACACCCCGACCGAGATCCACTGGTTTCTCGAAGTCCAGATGCTTCTGGCCGGCGCGGGCGATACCGTGCAACGCTATGAACTGACTGTGGTGCCGCAGGGCCAGGCGTATGCCCTGCCCGCGCCGCGCGCCGAAGTCGAGATCCGTCCGACCGTCTCCTGACCCCGCCGCGCCGGGGCTTCCTCCCTCCCATGGCCCTCGCCGGCACTCGCCCGGCGGGGGCTGTATTAGTTGCCCGGCGCCCTTCCGCAAACCGGGCCGCTCGCGGCATAATAGGGAGGCAAGGAGGAAAGCACGATGAGCAACGAACCCGACCTGCCGCCCGGCATGCGGCGGTATTACCTCTGCTTTTTGCGGCGCGGCCCCGCCTGGACCGCCGAGGAAAGCCCGGAACTGGGCCGCCTGCAAGAAGCCCATCTCGCCCACCTGACCTGGCTGCTCCAGGCGGGCCATTCCATTGTCTCCGGCCCGGTGCTCGGCGCGGGCGACCTGCGCGGCCTCACCATCTTCCGCACCGGCACGCAGGCCGAGGCCCAGGCGCTGGCCGCCCAGGACCCGGCGGTGCAGGCGGGCCGCTTCGTGGTCGAAATCTACCCCTGGTGGGTACCCGCCGGGATGCTGGCGGCGGGTTAAGCCGGGGCGCCGCTTCAGAGCCGCGCCCGTCAGCCGGCGCGCGTGGCCGTGAGCGAGAAAAAGTAGTCGCCTCGCGTGATCTGAATAGCCGTGAAGCCCTGTTGCGCCAGCCGGATCCGCAGTTCCTGCGGATCGTAATACACCTTCACAATGGTGAATTCGCGTCCATCGGCCAGCCGGCGCGCTTGCCGGTGGCCGTCGCCGCTCGTCGCGACCTCGTTGTGGGTGCCGGCCGGTTCGTCGACGCAGAACAACTGCCCCCCTGGGCGCACCGCGCGGCGTAGCTTGTCCAGAAAGCCGTCCAGCCGTTCCGGCGGCACATGGGACAGCCAGAAAGCGAAGAAGACCAGGTCGTACTCCTGCGCCGGCTCCCAGGCGAAGAGGTCTACCTGCTCGTAGCGCACGCGGGGGTCGGCCAGCTTGCGCCGGTTCACCTCCAGCATCTCGGGCGCGGCATCGAGCGCGGTTAGGTGCGCCACGCGCGGTAGCACAACCGCCGTCCAGATGCCGGTGCCACAGGCCAGTTCCAGCGCGTCGTCGAACGGGCCCAACCAGCCCAGCGCATCCATGGCCGCGCCAAACTCCTGGTCAAGTGGCGTGGTCCGCATGGCCTGCGCCGCCAGGCGATCCGGGTGGTTCAGCGAGGTGTCGTACTCCCGCGCCCGCTCCCGGTAGTAGGTGATTTGTTCGTGCAGCATAGGCCCTCCCGCTTGACCGGATTGCGCTGCCGGCTATAGAATGGAAACGCACTCAAGGCGAATTTCATGCCCGCACATCGCTGCAGCACGCGAACCCGCCATGTTTGCCGGACCGTTTCTTCCCCAACCAAGCGTCGGAAGGAGAACACTCATGGAATCGTCCAAGGGCGGCTACCGGTCCATTGACGAGTATATTGCCGGCTTCCCGGCAGACACACAGGCGCTCCTGGAAACCGTGCGCGCCGCCATCAAAGCCGCCGCGCCCGGCGCCGAGGAGCGCATCAGCTACCAGATGCCCGCGTTTGCGCTGCACGGCAATCTCGTCTATTTTGCCGCGCTCAAGAACCACATCGGGTTTTACCCCACCGGCAGCGGGATCGAGGCGTTTAAGGATGAACTCTCCGGGTATGACGTCACGAAAGGCTCGGTGAAGTTCCCCGTCAACCAGCCCTTGCCGCTGGACCTGATCCGCCGCATTGTGCAATTCCGCGTGACCCAGAACCTCGATAACGCCGCGGCCAAAGCCCGCAAGAAAAAGGCATGAGTGCGCCCGGCAGTTCCCCATTCTGCCGGGCGGCTAAACCGGCGCGTTAGCGCTGGGTGACGGCGAGATAGAGCATCTTGCTCAGTTGACCGCGGGTGGTGGTGTTGCCGGGCCGGAACTCCAGGCAGGCCGGGCCACAGTCATACCCGGAAACCACCCCTTTGGCGGCTACCGTCTCGATATACGGGTAGAAGACGCTCTCCGGTGGCACGTCGCGGAAGCGCGGGGTGGGCGGGTGGAGCAGCGGCCAGCCCTTCGCCAGCGCGATCATCTTGGCGAGTTGGCCGCGCGTCAGGTTCGCGCCGGGCCGGAACTCCAGGCAGCCGGTGCCGCAGGTGTAGCCCGAAATGACGCCGTGGCGAACGGCGGTCTCGATGTAGGAGTAGAAGATGCTCTCCGGCGGTACGTCCTGGAAGGTCGGCGTGGCCGGGTTGTCCAGCGGCCAGCCCAGCGCCAGGGTGAGCATTTTGGCGAACTGGCCGCGCGTGGTGTTGCCGCCGGGCCGGAAACTGAATGTGCCGTTCCCGTTGTCATAGCCGGAGACAACGCCGCGACAGGCCAGGTATTCCACCGACGTGTGGTAGTAATCGCTGAGGAACACATCCAGGAAGCTTTGCCCGTCCTGCGTGAAGATGCATTCGGGCACCGGCCCCAGGGTGTTGTCGTCGTAGTTGGTCTCCAGGATCGTCCGGTGCGGGTTGATCCACGCCGACAGGGTCATCAGTCCCGCCGCCGGGAGCATCCAGGGCGCGGTCGTGATGGTCACTTGCTGTTGCGGGAGCAGGGGCGCCAGCAGGGTCACGCTCGCGGTAAATGCGGGCGTGGCGTTGGGGTCAGGGGGCGCGTTCACGTAGAAAAAGGTTTCGATGGCGCTACCTGCGGGAAGCGCCCTGGTGCCCAGATTAGCGATGTGCAGCACAATCTGCACCGGGTGATCCAGCGAGGGCCGCGCCCCGCCATAGGGTGCCAGATCCAACCCGGCGGGCACCAGGTTCGGCCCTTCGGCCACCACGCCGGGCGTGGGCGACGCCGTGGGGGTTAGCGCGGGCGCAGCGCCGGCGGCCGCGGGGGCGCCCAGGAGGCTCGCCGCCAGCAGGCAGACGACAAACAGGGTCCCGGCGAGTAACAGTTTCATGATCGCTCCTTCACATTATGGCTGCATGCCAGGGGACCACAGGCTCGTCGCGTCGGCCCAGCCGTAGCCGGCCAGGAGCAACGTGGCCCCGCCTATCTCGATAGGCTTCTCATAGACCCGCCGCCCCCCCAGGCGTTCGTAGAACCGGCACGCCGGATTATCGGCCAGCACCCAGACCAGCAGCCCGGTCAGCCCGCGCTCGGCCAGCCGTTGGGCCACGGCGGCGACGAGGTCGCGGCCCAACCCGTGGCCCTGGTAGGTATCCAGGATGTAGATAGCGGCCAGTTCGCTCTGGTAGATCGGATCGGGCGGCTCCGTGCGCCCCCCGGAGGCCACGCCCACCACCGCGCCCGCCTCCGTCTCGGCCACATAGACGGCGGGCGGATTCTCCTGGTTCGCCAGGGCGCGCGTCCAGACCTGCTCGCGTTGCGCGTAGGACAGGGTCGCCAGCACCGCGTCGGGCAGGATGCCGCGATAGGTGGTGCGCCAGGTGTCCACCACCACGCGAGCAATGGCCGGGATGTCCGCCGGC
>JAICKM010000201.1 GCA_025927935.1 Chloroflexia bacterium
CCGCCCACGCGCTGGGCGTTGAGGGTCAGGCGCGCGCCCGTCTGCATCTCCAGCAGATCCAGCACCAGCTCCCGCTCACGCATGGTGAACAGGAAGACGGTAATGGCGCCCAGGTCCATGGCGTGCGTGCCCAGCCAGAGCAGGTGCGAGGCGATGCGCTGGAGTTCGGAGAAGAGGACGCGCAGGAACTTGGCCCGCGGCGGGATCTCCAGGCCCATCAGGCCCTCGACGGCCTGCACCCAGGCCAGGTTGCTGGTGAAGGCCGCCACATAATCCATGCGGTCGGTCCAGGGCACGAATTGATTGTACTGGCGGTACTCGCCGATTTTCTCGATGCCGCGGTGCAGGAAGCCCAGATCGGGGATGGCCTTGCGGACCATCTCGCCGTCGAGTTCCAGCAGCACCCGCAACACACCATGCGTGCTGGGGTGCTGCGGTCCCATGTTCAGCAGAAGTTCTTGATCCTGGACAGGATGCGGCTCCTCGGCCAGCACCGCGGCCACCGCGGCGTCGCCCTCGGCCTGCGGTTCGAGCGACTGGATTTCCCAGGTAGGTCTCTCATCAGCCATTTGACATACCTCTCCCTAGCCCCGGCTAGTACCCGGCCAGCGGGTAATCCTTGCGGAGCGGGTAACCCACCCAGTTCTCCGGCATGAGAATGCGCCGGAGATCGGGGTGCCCGGCAAACTGGACACCGAACATGTCGTAGACCTCGCGCTCGTACCAGTTCGACGTTTTCCAGACGGTGGTCAGCGTATCCACGCTGTCGCCCTCGGCCACCCCGGTCTTGATCCGCAGCAGGTGGCCCTTACTTAAGCTGTAGAGATGGGCGATGATGTCGAAACGTTGGGGCCGCGGCGGGTAATCAGCGGCGGTCAGATCGAGCATCATCTCGAAACTGCACTCCGGATCGTCACGCAGGAATTGTGCCGCCGCCACCCATTGGTCCTTGGGAATGCGCACCGTGACTTGATCGCGGTGCGAACTCACGCCTTCGATGGCGCCGGGTAGGGCGGCGCGCAGCCGCTGCACCGCGACGTGCGTCTCCGGATCGACGTGTTGGAGAGGAGGAACAGGAGGCATGTTACACGCTCCGTGCCGTGACATCCACGGCGGCCTTCTTGGCGATGGTGTTCTGCTTGATCTGCTCTTGCAGCTTCATGATGCCGTAGAACATGGCCTCGGGAATGGGCGGGCAGCCGGGGATGTAGATATCGACCGGCACCACCTCGTCAATGCCCTGCACGACGGCATAGGTCGGGAACGGACCCCCGGCAGACGCGCAGTTGCCCACAGCGATGCAATACTTCGGCTCGGCCATCTGATCCCAGACCGTGCGCATGACCGGCGCGAACTTTTTGGTGACGGTGCCGCAGACGAGCATCACGTCGCTCTGGCGCGGCGAGAAGCGGTAGAGCATACCGAAGCGCTCCAGCATGTCAAAGCGCGAGATGCCCACGGCCATCATTTCAATCGCGCAGCAGGCCGTGCCGAGAATCAGCGGCCACATCGACGAACGATGCGCCCAGTTGAACAGGAAGTCGGCCGTCGTGGTGATCACGCCCGGCTTAAAACGATTCTCTAAGACGCCCAATCGAATGCTCCCTTCCGCCACGCATACACGTAGCCCACGATGAGCAACAGCAGGAACAAGATCATTTCCACCAGGCCATAGATGCCGATGGCGTTATAGGCAATGGCCCAGGGATAGAGGAACACCGCTTCAATGTCGAAGATGACAAAGAGCATGGCGATGAGATAGTAGCGAACGGTGTAGCGCTGGTGGGCCGGCCCGATGGGCGGCATGCCAGACTCATAGGGCGAGAGTTTCGCCGCCGTGGGCCGGTGCGGGCCGACAATGCGGCTGATGTTGCCCAATAACACCGCGTTCGCCAGACAAATGGTGACAAAGAGCAATACCGCGAGCCATTCGAGCATCCGTAGCCTCCTTGCGGCGGGGCGGGAGATCAGTTCCGCCGCCTAAAACAGCGTGTATTATATCACAATGTTCTTTCAGTGGCAATTGCCCATTTTCGGGGTGTCCCCTACAAAGAGGCCATCCCGGCGGCATCATCAGGCCGGTCCGATGATCTTATTGCCGGGAGATTGTTAAAGTTATCACAATATATACGTGCGTACTTGTCCATTGGTTTCCGGTCAGCAAGTATTAGGCCATGGCGCGCGGCGCCGGAGCCTGCGTGATAGTCAGGATGACGAGGGCGAATCGGGCAGCCGGGTGGTGTCGATGGCGGTGTCAAGTCCGGCAGGTGAAGTCACGCCGTTCGGGATATATTCGGGTGGCGGATTCGCGGTATCGCGTTCACTGGAAATGGGCACGGTGTGCGAGCGGGGTGGCGCGACCGGGGCAGGCGGCGGGGCGGGCGTAGCGCCGGCGCCGCCGTCCAGCCCGTGCTCTTGCAGCGTGGTGACAAGTGTCTGCCCGCGGCGCTGTAGCTCGGCCAGTTCCAGGTCCATGCGCTTGACCCGGTAGAGCGTTTCTTCGGTCAGGCGGCGGCTGGCGGCCAGGATGTCGGCCACTAGGCCGATGAGGATGATCTGGATGCCGAATACGAAGCCTAGCACGGCGGCGAAGGTTGTGGGCAGGTGGCCGGTAAAGGTGCGGAACCAGTTGAAGTTCTCGTCGATGGCCCAGTGGTAGAGCAGCCAGAAGATACCCCAGACTCCGATGAAGATGAAGACGCCGCCGATGTAGGTGAAGATCTTGAGCGGCTCGTACAACGCCCAGATACGCACGATGGTGGTCATCGACTTCTTGACGTAATCGGGGATGGAGCGCACCAGGCGCGATTTCCGCAGCATGGGGTTGGTATGCACGGGCACGTGGCCCACGGCCAGGTTTTTTTTGCCCGCCTGGATAATCGTCTCCAGCGTATAGGTATACTGCGTGATCACCTGGAGCCGCAACGCCGCCTCGCGCGAGAAGGCGCGGAAGCCGCTGGGCGCGTCGGGCACGTCGGTGCCGGACACGGCGCGCACCACCCGCGACCCGAACCCTTGCAGATATTTTTTGACCGGCGAGAAGTGCTCGATCCCGGCCACCTGGCGGTCGCCGATCACCATGTCGGCTTCCTGGCGCAGGATGGGCGCGATCAGATCGGGAATGCGATCCTGGGGGTACTGGTTGTCGGCGTCGGTGTTGACGATGATGTCGGCGCCGAGCCGCAGGCAGGCATCCAGGCCGGTCTGGAACGCGGCGGCCAGCCCATGGTTCGACGTATGGCGCACAACGTGGTCGACGCCCAGGCTGCGGGCGACCGCGACCGTGCGGTCCTGGCTACCGTCGTCGATGATCAGGATCTCGACCTTATCCACGCCGGGAATCTGGCGCGGGATGGTCGGGATGGTGATCGGCAGCGCCTGTTCTTCGTTGTGGCAGGGTATCTGAACGATCAGTTTCATAGCCATACTCTCCGCCGGGCACATATGCCCGGCCTTCTGGCATTGTACTCTGTCAGGCGGGATGGGTCAAGCGCACGCGCCCTGCAGCCTTTTGGCACCGCGAAGGAACGAAGGACGCGAAGAGTTTAGGGGGGTCTCATAAGACGAGAAGGACGCGGAAAATCGAACTAATATAAGAACCTTCGCGTTCTTCGTTTCTTCACGGTAAGATACTGAGAGGCAGTAGGGCCTGAAGCGGGGCGCCGTTGGCGGCGCCCGGCCGCTATGCTATACTGCCCGCGAGGAGGGTTGTGCGCGATGACGGTTTCCTACTGGCAAGATCGAAGCGGGGAGCAAACGCTGACCTGCGATACCTGTGTAGTGGGCGCGGGCATTGTCGGCGCGTATACGGCGCGCTGCCTGGTGGCGGCAGGCGAGGATGTTGTGCTGGTCGAGGCGCGGCACGTCGCGGCGGGAGCCACGGGGCGCAACGCGGGCATGGTGCTGACCGGCCTGGCCGCCTATTATCACGAGGCGGTAGAGCAATACGGCGCGGATGTGGCCCGCGAGGTCTGGCAACTGACGCTGGAGAACCGGGCGCTGATGTTCGGCCTGGCCGCCGAGTACGGCGTGGCGCACGAGCAAAACGGATCGCTGGTGCTGGCGCTGGACGGGCCGGAGGCGGCGGCGCTGGAACGCACGGCTCAGGCGCTGGCCGCGGCGGGACTGCCCGGCGAGTTCGGGCACGGCGACCCGACCGGGCGCGGCTTCACGGCGGCGATCATCCAGCCCGGCGACGGCGCCACCCACCCAGCCCGGCTGGCTGAGGCCCTGGTGCGGGCCGGCGGCGCGCGCCTGCTGGAGAACAGCGAGGTCTTTGCCATCCGCCCGCGGGGCGAAGGGCTGGAGGTGCGTTCGCGGCTGGCGACGATCCGCTGCCGCCGGGTGGCCCTCTGCACCAACGCCTATGCGCCACTATTGCACCCCTTCTTCGCCGGACTGGTCGCGCCGACGCGCGGCCAGGTGCTGGTCACGGCGCCGGTCGTCACGCGCGTGCTCGATCGGCCCGGTTACGCTGACTGGGGATACGAATATTTCCGCCAGTTGCCCGACGGCGCGTTCCTGCTGGGCGGCTGGCGCCACCACTTCCGCGACGAGGAGATCGGCTATGAGGACCGCGTGACGCAGGGCGTGCAGGCCGGACTCGAAGGCTTCCTGGCCCGTTACTTTCCCGAACTGGCCGGCGTGCCGATTACCCACCGCTGGTCGGGCGTGATGGGCTTCTCGCCCGACCACATCCCGCTGGTGGGGTTGGTGCCCGACCTGCCGGGGGTGGGCTTCGCGGTCGGCTTCACAGGCCACGGCATGGGTTGGGGGCTAAAGACCGCCGAACGGCTGGTGGCCCTGCTGCTGCACGGCACGGCGCCCGGCATTCTCGACGCGCGCCGCCTGGCCGCCCGGCCCGCCGCCGTCTGATAGGGCCAATTCAAGAGGTCGCCCTGGCAGGCGACCTCTTCAGCGCTTTTTGGATGTGATGCGCGATGCATTCTGAAACCGCAGACCATACTCACAAAAGATCCTACATGTTGTATAGAATTGTGGCGGGCGAAAATTCACTCGTGCTATAATAGGCGCACCTCCTCACGCCGTTGGCTGCGCGGCGTCCTGGGTGGGCGGGGCACCAGCGAGTTGTTGCAGCCCATGGTCACGGCGTGCCCCTGGTGTCGCTTGGTGGCCCAGCGGGGGATGCGCGCGCCGGTGATCCTTGCGGGGTAGGCGTCTATGGAACAGTTGGCGAGACGGCTCACCCGCGCCTGGTATGAACGGGGCGTAATCGCGCTACTCGTTCTAGGCGCCGGAGTCTGCCTGGCGATATATTTGCTGGCCGGCAGCAATCTTGGAGTGGATCGGTTTGCGGTGGGGCGCCTGCTCATGCGGCTGGCCCTGCCCCCGCTGATCCTTTGCCCGGTGGTGTTTGCGGGGTTGCTCACCACGGAACCCACCTTTCCTGTCCACTTAGGCCCCGCCGAGACCCTGGTCTGGATCTGGCGCGAGCACCGCTATGCCTTGCTCACCTGGCTGATCGCCACGTGCACGGCATCCGTCGTGCTCGCGTTCAGCGATTGGGATCGGCTGCAGCGACTCCAGGCTAACCCGACGGCATCCCCGTGGGATAAAATCACCCTGCTGCAGATCTACGCCCTGCGGGATCTGGTCGCCTACGTGATCTGGCTGCCGCTCCTGATCCATCCCTGGCGCCTGCGCCTACCCGCGAGCGCCCGTCAATAAGCACGGCGGCCGGGGGCCGGCCCACACGCATGCCGCCGGGTGGATGCATGCGCGCTAAAGGCTGTGCATGAGTTCAATCGAGCCGGATACCGCCTCCGGCGGAGTGGCGCAACTGCCCTCCGGCCCGGATCGACTGGTGTTGACTATCGTGCTGCCCCACCTGGACCCGGCGGCCGCCTTCGCCTGCTGGACGGAGCCGGAGGGCAGCTGCCGCTGGTGGCCGCAGGCGGCCGTGATCACGCCGGCCCCCGGCGGCGCGTATCATCTGAGCTGGCCGGCCATGAACTGGCACCTGCGCGGCCACTATACGATCTTCGATCCGGGCCGGGCGCTCACTTTTACCTGGCGCTGGGACCACGATCCGCCCGACCACCCGGAGCGCACCGTGACCCTGGTCTTCGCCCCGCACCCGGCGGGCGGCACCCGGCTCACCCTCATCCATGGCCCCTACACCACGATGCCCGCCGATCAGGAAGAGCGGATCGAGCACCACCTGACCGGCTGGCAGCATTTCCTGCCTCGGCTGGCCGCGCTCTCCTGACGCCGGGTGGCCCGCGCCCTCGGCCCGGTTGCGCTGCCCACGGCCAGGGTATCCGCACCCGTGAAGTTATCCACAATGGCCTCTCGAAATTGTGGAACAAATGTGCGAAACTTTCGTCGGCGCACGTAGGCTGATGGGCAGCCGGCCGGTTTGAAATCGGCCCCTACACCGCGAATAGCCCGGCACAGGATCATACGGGGCCTGCCCGCAGAGGCGGACAAGGCGGTGCGGACTTTGCTTAGACCTGCTGGAGACGTGCCGGCGCGCGTTGCGGTGGGCAAGGGCGCTGTGTTATAGTAGCGGGGCGCATCCCGGCAGGGCCGGGGTGCCGGAGCGAGGGCGATAGCCGCGGCTGGGGAGTGGGAACAGGCTTGATCGACAAAGTAGTAACGCTGGACAAGCTGGTGCGGCTGCGCGAGGAGTGGCGCGCGGCGGGCCGGCGCATCGTCTTCACCAACGGCGCCTTTGACCTGCTGCATGTGGGCCATGTGCGCTACCTGCAAGCGGCGCGCGCCCTGGGCGATCTGCTGATCGTCGGCCTCAACGACGACGACTCGGTGCGCGCCTACAAAGGCCCGACCCGGCCCCTGGTACCCGCCGAGGAGCGGGCCGAACTCCTGGCCGCGCTGGCCTGTGTGGACTACGTGGTCCTGTTCAGCGAGCCGACGGCGACCCGCCTGGTGGCGGCCCTGGAGCCGGATATTTACGTGAAGGGCGGCGATTACAGCGCGGGCGACACGGCGACCCGCGGCAAGCCGCTGCCGGAGGCCGAGGCGGCGCGGGCCACCGGCGGCGAGGTAGTCATCGTGCCCTTTGTGCCGGGCCGCAGCACCACCGGCCTCATCGAGCGCATCCAGCGCCAGGCACGCGGCGACCGCGACGAGCCGGGCGGCATCAATCGCACCGGGCGGGGCGAGGCGGCGGACTAATATGGCCGTCCAACGAATCGCCCGCGCCGCCGGCATCATCATGCTCGGCTCGGTGCTCAGCCGGGTGCTGGGCCTGGGCCGCGAAGTCACCATCTCCCACCTGTTCGGTGGCGGGCCGCGGGTAGACGCTTTCACTGCCGCCTCGCACATCTCCACGATTATCTATGATCTGCTGATCAGCGGCATGGTCAGCGCGGCCCTCGTCCCGGTGTTGAGCGAGTACAGCACACCGGAACGCCGCGCCGAACTGGGCCGCATCCTGGGCATCATCATGACAGGCGCCCTGGCCGTGTTGCTCGTGGGCGTCGCGGTGCTCGAAATCTTCGCCGAGCCGCTGGTACAGTTCATCGCCGCCGACGCTGCGCCTACCACCCAGGCCCTGGCCGTAAATATGACTCAGATTGTCTTGCCGGGCGTCGTATTCATGGGCGTGTCGGCGGTGCTCATGTCGGCGCTATACGCGCTGCACCGCTATTCGTTCCCGTCGTTTGCCATGTCCGCGCTGAACGTGGCGATCATCGTGGCCGCCGTGGGGCTGTCGTGGTGGCTCGGTGTGGAGAGCCTGGCCGTGGGCATGGTGCTGGGCGCCGTGCTGATGGTGGCGATCCAGTGGCCGGGCTTGCGCGATGTGCCGATCCGGCTCTCACTCGACTTTCACCACCCCGCGGTGCGGCGCATCCTCAAACTCTACGCGCCCATCGCCCTGAGCCTGGTGGTCAGCCAGGCGGCCTTGCTGATCGACCGGCGCTGGGCCTTCGAGGCGGGCGAGGGCAGCGTGGCCGCCATGCGCTTCAGCACCACGCTGATCCAGTTCGGGCTGGGACTGGTGGGCGCGGCCATCTCGCTGGCCGCGCTGCCGTCGCTCTCGCAGCACTTTGCCCACGGCGACGAGCCGGCCTACCGGCGCACGCTGGCGACAGGGCTGCGCATGGTGACGGTGCTGGTCTTGCCCGCCGCCGCCGGCCTCTTCTTCCTGGCCGTGCCCATCGTCACGCTCTTTTTCGAGGGCGGCGCCTTTAACGAGGGTGACAAGTGGCGCACGGTGCTGGCGCTGCTCTGCTACGTGCCCGGCTTGCCGAGCGCCGCACTCAACCAGGTGCTGATCTTCGGCTTCTACTCGCGCAAGAACACCGTCATTCCGGTCGCGGTGGGCATCGGCGGCGTGGTCGTGTACCTGGTGACGGCGCTGCTGCTGAAAGGACCGCTGGGCATGGCCGGGCTGGTCCTGGCGAACAGCGCGCAACTCACCTTCAACGCAGCGGTCACAGGCATCCTGCTCTGGCGGGCGCTGGGCGGCCTGCGCGGGGAGGGCTTTGGGCACACGGCGCTGAAGGCCACGCTGGCCGCCGGGCTGATGGGCGTGGTCAGCTTCGCGGCCTGGGCCGTGCTGACCCCGTTGCTGCCCGCGCCGGGCAACCGGCTGACCGAGGCGCTGGCCCTGGCGATCCCCGGTGGCCTGGGCGTGCTGGCCTATGGCGGCGCGCTCTACTTCCTGCGGGTGCAGGAACTGACCCTGGTGCTGGGCATGATCGCCCGCCGCCTGCCCGGTCGCCGGCCCGCGCCCACCCTGGCCGTGGCCCTGCCCGCCGGCACCCACGAGGATATCGCCATCGATGACGAAATGGCGGCCCTGGGTACCGAGAACCCCGCCGGCACGCCGGCCCCGCACCTCGTCAGCGTGGACCTGGCCGGCCCCGAACCCGAAACCGTCGCGCAGCGCAAGAACTAACGGTATAAGCAAGGGAGGCAAGGAGCAGGGATGGGGCGCATGGTCTTTTGCGACATTGAGGGGACGCTCCTCGACGGCAACTCCACGCGCGGCTTTGTGCAGGAAGGCCGGCGCATGGGGCTGTTTGCGCCACGGCGCATGGCGCTGGCCCAGGGCTATCTGCTGCTGACCCACATGGCGCCCGGCCAGTACGCCGCCGAGTTGCGCTGGCGGGCCATCCTGCAACTCCTGGCCGGCAACTCGCGCGAACAGGTCGAGGAAGCCGGGCGCGCGGGCATGGACGTGGTGCGCGCCCAGTTGAAGCCGCAGATGGTCGCCCGCCTCGCCGAGCATAAACGCGCCGGCGACACGGTTGTGCTGCTCAGCGGCGGCCTGGACGATGCCGCGAAAGTCCTGGCCGAAGAAGTGGGCGCGGACTCGGGCGAAGGCACCCGGCCCGAGTTGCGCGACGGCCGCTATACGGGCCGCCTGGGCCGCGCCCCGATCAACCACGGCGCGGCCAAAGCCGCGCGGGCGCGTGTCCTGGCCGCGGCGCGCGGGGTGCTGCTGGCCGACTGCGTGGCCTACGGCGACAGCGCCGCCGATATCCCCCTGCTCGCGTCCGTGGGCCGGCCCATCGCCGTCGATCCCGATCCCCGCTTGCGGGGGGCGGCCCAGGCGCAAGGCTGGGAGATTCTCACCACCACCCCGGCCTGAATCACTCCTCAAGCTTGTCACTCTTCGCTGCGCTCAGAGTCTCGTCTTTTCGCCTACAAGACGGAGATTCTTCGCTGCGCTCAGAATGACCAGAGCGGCTTGTCACTCTGAGCGCAGCGAACAGTCGCGTCTTGCGGATGAGTCCTTGCTACGCGGCCCCGGTCAGGCGCTCCAATTCGGTCACGGTACGATCGAGTTCGTCCACCAGGGCGGGCGGCGCGACGGTTTGCCGGTAGGCCGTGACCAGGGCGCGGTAGTACCAGAGGGTGCCCGCGCGGCTGCCGGTGAAGCGGTCCCACAGCGCCTCGCCCACCTGGCGGTAGTCGGCCAGGATCGACCGGGCGTTGTGCAGCTTATCGGACGCCGATACCAGCAGCACTGCCGGCGGCGCCCCCGCGACGTGCGCGATGTATGCTTCCTTGCGCGCCTGCCACGGCGGTTTGGGCACCACATCGGTATCGCTGCAACCATCCACGATAACGGCCACGGGTTCGCCGAATCGCGCGGCGATAGCCGCCCGC
>JAICKM010001007.1 GCA_025927935.1 Chloroflexia bacterium
GCCCAGCACGACGACCGCCACGGCCACAGCACCGGGGGTCAGCCGCCAGGGAACGGCCGTGGCGGTTCCGGCGGCGCGGGGGGCGGTGTTGATCACTTGCTGCGACACGGCTACTCGCTGTCCGCCACGCCCATGCCGCGTAGTTCGTCAGTGGGGTCGCGCTCCATGAGGGCGGCGAGGGCCAGCAGCGGGTGCTTGCCTTCGAAGAGGATCTGGTACATCTCCTCGGTGATCGGCATATCGACGCCGTATTGCGCGGCCAGGGCGCGGGCGGCGCGCGTGGTCGGCACGCCCTCGGCCACCTGGCCGGTCTCCTGGTGGAACTGCTCCACCGTCTGGCCCGCGACCAGGGCGGCGCCCAGGCGGCGGTTGCGGCTGAACGGGCTGGCGCAGGTGGCGATGAGGTCGCCCACCCCGGCCACCCCGGCGAAGGTGAACAGGTTCGCGCCCGCCGCCGTGCCCAGCCGGGCGATCTCGGCCAGCCCGCGGGTGATGAAGGCGGCCTTCGTGCTGTCGCCCGCTTGCAGGCCGTCGGCGATGCCCGCGCCCAGGGCGATGATGTTTTTCAGCGCCCCGGCCAGTTCCACGCCGATCAGGTCGGTGTTGGTGTAGACACGGAAATAGCCGCCGGTCAGCATGGCTTGCGCTTGCTGCGCGATGTCCGGGTCTTCGGTGGCCGCGACGGCCACGGCGGGCTTGCCCGCGGCCACCTCCTTGGCGATGTTCGGGCCGCTCAGGCTGAGCACGCGGGGGTGGTACGCGGGCGGCACTTCGGCGCGGATGACGGCGCTCATGCGCGCCAGGCTGCCCAGTTCCAGCCCCTTGGCCCCGCTCACCAGCAGGGGGCCGTCCTCGGCGGACTCCGGCAGATAGGGCCGCAGGGCGGCGACATTGGCGCGCATGGTCTGGGCGGGGGCGATCAGCAGCAATACCTGGCATCCGGCGAGGGCCGCCGCCGGGTCATGCTCCACATGGAGGCCGGGCGGGAAGGGCACATCGGGCAGGAAGCGGGCGTTCTGGCGCGCGGCTTGCAACCGCGCGGCTTCTTCCGCGGTGCGCGCCAGCAGCGTCACCTGCCGCCCCAGCCGCGCCTGCAACACGGCCAGCGTGGTGCCCCAACTGCCCGTGCCCACGACGGTGATCTTCGTTTCCCCGGTGTCCGCGCCGGTCATGGCGTTGCCCTCCGTAGCTGTCAGCTATTATACCATGCGTTGCACGGCGCCCGGCAGGGTTTTATAATGGGCGCAGATGAAGCACACCCCCGCGGAGATCGAGCTGACGCTCCTCCATACCAACGACATGCACGGCTCGGTGGCCGGGATCGCCCGCGCCGCCCGGCTGGCCCGGACGATCCGCGCTGAGTGCGCCGCCGCCGGGCGGCCCTGCCTCTGGTGGGACGCGGGCGATGTCGAGGAGTGGACCGTGCTGGAGAGCGCGGCCAGCCAGGGCGCGGCCATGTGGGCGCTGTTGCGCGCCGCCGGGGTGGACCAGGCCACGGTGGGCAACGGCCTGCTGCTGACCTACGGCAGCGGGGCGCTGGCCGGGGCCGCCACCGCCTTCGGCAAGCCGGTGCTGCTGGCCGGGCTGACTGAACTGGCGACCGGCGGGCCATCGCCCGCGACCGTGCCCTTCGCGCTGCACGATCTCGGCGGCCTCACCCTCGGCGTCATCGCCGTCACCGTGGCGATCCGCGAGTACCGCAGCCTGGGCTTCCAGGTGGCCGACCCGCGCACGGTGCTGGAGACCTGGCTGCCGCGGGTGCGCGCGGCGGGCGCCGACGTGGTGGCCGTGCTTTCGCATTGCGGGTCGGGCCGCGACCAGGAACTGGCGGCGCACTTCGGCCCGGCGCTCGGCTGGATCATCAGCGCGCACGACCACGCCGTCTACGACGAACCGCTCCGGGTGAACGGCGTCGCTATCGGCGAGACGGGCCACCGGGGCGCCTACCTGGGGCGCATGGACATCCAACTGAGCCGGGATGGCGTGCGGGCGCTGCGCGGCACGCTCCTGCCGCTCGACCGCGACGCGCCGGGCGACCCGGAAGTGGA
>JAICKM010000593.1 GCA_025927935.1 Chloroflexia bacterium
CCTGCGCAGCCTGGTCCTGGATCGCCGCCTCAAGGATCGCCGCCACGGCGGGATGAACCTGGCCGCGCTGGGGCTGCTGGCCGCTCTGGGCAACGACGCGCCCACGGCGACCCGCTGCTGGGTGGCGGCGCTGGCCCTGCTACGCGCCGCCGACGCGCCCGAAGCCGCCGACGTGGACAGGGCGCTGGATCGGCACCTGGGCGCCGCCCGCCAGAATCTGCCACCCGACGCCGAACGGCGCGCGCTGGCCGAATGGTGGGGCCTGTGATGCGCGTCGTCGATCCGCTCTATGGCCCGGTCAAGGTGGACGAGCCCATCTTGTGCGAGTTGCTGGACAGCCCGCCTTTGCGGCGCATCCGTGGCGTGCATCAGGCGGGCGCGACGATCTATATCGAGCCGGCCCTGCGCGGCCTGAGCCGCTACGAGCACTGCCTGGGCGTGATGCTGCTGCTGCGCCGGTTCGGCGCGTCGCTGGGCGAGCAGATCGCCGGGCTGCTCCACGACGTGCCGCACACGGCCTTCTCCCATGTTGTCGATTACGTGATGGGCGATATTTACGGCCAGACCTATCACGAGCGATTCTTCGAGCACATCATCCAGGGGTCCGAGATCGGCGCGATCCTCACCCGCCACGGCTTCGACCCGGCGCAGTACCTGGACGAGTCGCGCTTCGCGCTGTTGGAGCAACCGGCCCCCGAACTCTGCGCCGACCGCATCGACTACAGCCTGCGCCACCAGTGCTACTGGCCGGTGGTGGAGCACGACATCGCGGCCACGCTGGGGGCGCTGGCCGTGCATGAGGGGCGTTTCGTTTTCACCGACTCCGCCGTGGCCGTGACCTACGCGCACAAGTTTCTCGATTGGTATACCGCCGGACCGTCGGCTCCGCGCGAGATCGCCGCCTATCACCTGCTGGCCGCCGCCCTGCGCCGCGCTTTCGCCACCGGCTGGCTGTGCGAAGACGACCTGTGGGGCGAGGACGACGCGGTCTACGCCCGCCTGGCCCATGCGCCCGACCTGGAGATCCGCCGCATCCTGGAGCTGCTGCAACCCGGCTTCGCCTGCGTGGTCGATCCCGCCGCGCCCGACTTTGTCTCCGGCATCAAAAATCGTTACGTCGATCCGCGCGTCCTGCTGCCCGATGGCGCCGTCGTCCATGCCACGGACCTGGACCCCACGCTGGCAACGCGCATCGCCGACCAGCGCATCCGGCTGGCAACGCCGATCCCGTTGCGCGTGCTCCGGCCTGCTTCTTGACGTTCCGAGAGCCAAGTAGGTATACTTGCGGAGCATTTAGCCAGGTTGTAGTAGATCCACATTTTGGGCCTGCCCGGGGCCGCCGGGATGCAAACGGCGGTCTGCCCGGCCCTTCCGCCTAAGGAGTGCTGTCCATGCCCATCTCGCTACCCCGCACCCGGCGGCCCCACGCCGCCCTGGCAAGCATCGTCCTGGCGCTGTGCGCGCTGCTGGTCTTCGCCGGAACTCCGACTCCGGCCCAGGGCGCATCCGGCAAGCAGAGTCCCAGTCTGGCCCGCGGCAGCCGCATTCCCCTGGCCGACGGCAGCTATTTCCTCTCCGGCGCCAACTATCCGCAGTTTCGTTACTACGGCGGCGACATCGCCACGCTGGCCGCCGTAGACGGCGATTGCCAGTGGTACTACAGCAGCGCCTTCGACTACACCCTGATCGACCGGGACTTCGCCAACATGCAGGCGCAGGGCGTCCATACGGTGCGCTGGTGGCTCTTCGGTGACGGGCGCGGCGCCCCGGAGTTCGACTTCAACGGCCAGGTCACGGGCTTCGACGCCACCTTCTTCGACCACATGGACCAGGCGATGGAAATCGCCCGCCGCCACAACATCTATGTGATCTGGACGCTGTGGGACTTCCTCGCCTTCGCGCCGCCCAACTGGCTCTGCGGCGGGGCCACCCTGCACCAGGAGCAGGCGGTAGCCGAGCGCCTGCCCGCCGATCTGCGCGACCCCTTCCTGGCCCACCTTAAAATGGCCCAGCAGGCGCCCCCGGAGTTCGTGCCCGGCAAGAACACGGGCGACCGGCCCGACGCGGGCCAAAGCTGCATGGTCTTCGCGGGCGGCCACCGCAACCTCGTGACCGACACGGCGCCCGGCGGCGCGCAGGACTCGTTCTTCACCAACGCCCTCATCCCGATGCTGCAGCGCTACAAGAACGACCCCAATATCGCCGGGTGGGAGATCATGAACGAGCCGGAGTGGGCGCTGATCCAGAACCCGTACACCGGGCAGAATCCCACCATGCAGGAGCCGGTGGAAGTGGGCCAGATGCAGGCGTTTTTCCGCCGCTTCACCCAGGCCGTGCATACCTATGCGCCGAACCAGTACGCCACGGTGGGCGCGGCCTCGCTCAAGTTCATGGGCTTCGGCCCCAGCCTGCCGCCCGGTATCTGGAACGGGCTGGGCTTCGATTATTACAATGTCCACTATTACGGCTGGATGGACAGCCCCTACAACAACGGCAACCCGCTCGCCATCGACTATAACGGCACGGCGGCCCAACTCGACGCCCCGGCGATCATCGGGGAGTTCCCCGCGCACGGCGGCACGGCGCCCATCTACCTGCCCAGCATCCGCAACACCGGCACCGAAACGACCAGCCTCAGCCTGCGCTACATCTGCACGGCCTACGCCCCGGCCTCTGAACCGCCCTGCACGCGCCCGTATACGGCCACCGTCGAATACTATGGGGCGAACGGGGCGCCCGCGAGCACGCAGACGGTCACGTTGCCCGCCTATGGGGAATGGGCCGGCCCGGTCACGGTGGGGGCGGGCTTCAGCGGCACGGCGCGCATCGTGTCCAACGGGCCGCTGGCCGCCGCCGTCGCCCAGAGCGGCATCCCCAACGGCGGCGAACAGACCACCTACACCGGCGACGACCAGGCCAGTGCGCGCGTGCTCTGGCTGCCGCTCGTGACCAACAGCGGCAGCGGGGCGCGCACGCGCATCGCCGTGCAAAACGCCGACATCGCCACCAACTACGTCACCGTGTACTACTACAACCAGGCGGGACAAACCGTCGCCACCGACATTGTGAACCTGGCGCCGCGCGCCTCTGCGCTGATCGATCCGGCGCTGGGCGGCCCGCTGGCCGGACCGCCCGCTGGGTTCCAGGGCAGCGCGGTCATCGTCGGCAGCACCCCGCTCGTGGCCGTGGCCTACCAACTGGACCCCACGCAGGGTAGCGACGCCTACAACGCCGAGCCGGTCGACGACGGCACGGAGGTCTACCTGCCCTCGGTGCGTAACTGGGGCGCCAACGGCGACCCGACGATCTTCGTGCAAAACCCGTGGGCAGGCGCCTCGCAAATCACGATCCGTTATTACGCGGCCAACGGCGCCCCGGCGGGCAACCCGCAGACGGTGATGCTGCCGGGCAACGGGTCGGCCGCGATCCAGCCGCAGGCCGCGGGGCTGCCGGGCGGCTTCGAGGGCAGCGCCGTGATCAGTTCCAGCGGGCGCGTGGCCGCCGTGGTGCGCAGCGTGGCGGGCAGCAGCACGGTGCTCTACGCGGGCACCCGGCTAACCGACCAGCGCCTGCACTTCCCGGTGGTCCACAGCCCCGACACCAACGGCAACGGGCCGATCACGTCGATCAGCGCGCAAAACGTGAACGCGACCCGGCCCATCACGCTCTGGGTAACGGTGAACGACAGCACGGGCGGCACGACGTACTTCTCCAACGCCGTGACCGTGCAACCCCACGGCGAGTGGTCGGCCACGGTGCGCGACCTGCCCGGCGTGCCGCGCAACTTCACCGGCTCAGCAGAGATCCTGTGGCCGTGGGCCAATGGGCCGGGCGGCACCTGGACCGACGGCTTCCCGCTGCTGGCCGTGGCCCGCGACCTGGACGGCGCGCACATCAGCGGGTCCAGCTATCGCGGCGTGGCCTCGCATAGCTTTGCCTGGGCCGTGACGCAGGACACGCCGCGCCAATTGCTCGAAGGCATCTATGCCAACCACTGGGCCGGGGCGCTAGCCTGGAGCTACTACGATAACGGCACGGGAAGCTGGCGCGACTACGCCGATGCGTCCGCCGGGTTCGACGCCGCCCACGCCGCCGATCTCGCCATCGGCCACACCGTCTACACGCCCATCCCCACCCCAGCCAACGACGCCACAGCCACGGCGGCGGCGGCCACTCCGACGACCGCCTGGGGCAACGCGGCCACAGCCACGGCGCAGGCGGGACTCACCGGCACGCCGCAGCCGCCCTGCACCACCTGCACGCTCAGCTTCAGCGATGTCAGCCAGAGCGACTTCTTCTACCGTGCGGTGCAATACCTGTTCTGCCGCACGGTGATCAGTGGCTATGCCGACGGCACCTTCCGGCCCAACAACAACACCACACGCGGCCAGTTCGCCAAGATGCTGGTGCTGGGCCGCGGCTGGCCGGTGGTCACGCCCGCCACGCCGACCTTCCGCGACGTGCCGGCCGCTTATCCGTTCTACGGCTACATCGAGACGGCGACCGAGCACGGCGCGATTTCGGGCTACGATTGCGGCCCCGGCTGCCGCGAGTTCCGGCCCGC
>JAICKM010000321.1 GCA_025927935.1 Chloroflexia bacterium
AATTCGACATTCACCGGCCCGACGAGCCTGGCCGTGGCACCATACAACCAACTCTGCGCCAGCACTCGCAACTGCGTCAAGCAGCCCGGCACCTCGGTGGGTCTGGACGGCCTGGGCGACCGGCTGATGCACCGCCTGGCCTACCGCAACTTCGGCGACCACGAAGCCCTGGTCGCCACCCACAGCGTGAATGCCGTGTCCTCCGGCACACAAGCGGCGGTCCGCTGGTATGAAGTGCGCAGCCCCAATAGCTCGCCCGTTCTCTACCAGCAAGGCACCTACGCGCCGGACAGCAACAGCCGCTGGCTCGGCAGCATCGCCATGGACGGCAGCGGCAACATTGCCCTGGGCTACAGCGTCGCCAGCACCTCGGTCTATCCGAGCATCCGCTACACGGGCCGCCTGGCGGGCGATCCCTTGGGCCAGATGACGCAAGGTGAGAGCACGCTGATTGCGGGCAGTGGATCGCAGACGGGCACCGGCTACCGCTGGGGCGACTATGCGATGATGACGGTGGATCCGACCGATGACTGCACTTTCTGGTTCACCACCGAATACATCCAGACCACCGGCGGCGCACCGTGGAAGACCCGTATCGGGTCCTTCAAGTTCCCGAGCTGCGGCGGGGTCGCGCCCACGCCGACGAACACGCCCGTGCCGACCAACACGCCCGTGCCGACCAACACGCCCACGCCCGGCGCGAACCCGCCCGACTTTAGCCTGAGCGTGTCGCCCACCAGCCGCACGGTGAGCCGTAATAGTAGCACCACCTACGGAGTGACGCTGACTTCGCTCAACGCGTTCAGCGGCAGCGTCAGCCTCAGCGTCAGCGGCCTGCCCAGCCGGACGAGTGGGTCGTTTAGCCCAAGTTCTGTGACGTTGAGCGCGGGCGGCACGGGCCCTTCGACCCTGACCGTCAACGCCAACCGCAATGCTCCGCGCGGCACTTATACCCTGACGATCACCGGCACCGGAGGTGGGAAAACTCACAGCCAAACGGTGACTCTCAACATCCAATGACGATAAGCGTAGATCTCACATGAAAACGGACAGCCCCGGCACGATGCCGGGGCTGTTCTATTGTTGCGCTACGGCAAGGTAGCTCAGTCGGGGTGGCGCACGGCAATCGACACGCCGTCGCGCAGCGGGACAATCACCGTGGCGAAATCGGGGTGCGCGTCCAGGCGGCCCAGATAGCGGCGCATGGTTTCCACACCCGGCTCCCGGTTGGCCGGATCGGCGACGCGGCCCTTGCGCAAGGCGTTGTCGGCCACCAGCATGCCGCCGGGGCGCAGCCGCGCGATGCACAGGTCGGCCAGCAGTTCGCCTTCCGCTGGCCCGGCAAGCTGGGTCAGGATGTCGATGAAGATAAAATCGAACTGCTCATTCATGGCGCGCAGCACGGCGAAGGCGTCACCGGGCCGGATGCTGCACGTTTCATCGAGGCCGCTCCGGCGCCAGAAATCGGCGGCGAGGGCCGCGCGGGCCGGGTCGCGCTCCAGGCCGATCACCCGGCCGCCGCGGGCCCGCGCCGCCAGTCCCAGCCAGGCCGCAGAGTAACCGGTGGCCGTACCCACCTCCAGGATGTCGCGCGCCCCGGCGCCCAGAGCCAGCACATAGAGAAACTGCCCCTCCAGCGGACCAACCACCGGCACATCGGCCTGCGCCGCATGGTCCTCAATAGCCTGGATCTCGGCGGGCCGGGGCGGCAGGGTACGATACAGGTATTGCTCGACGGCATCGTCGGTAATGCCAAAAAACAAGGGCATAGGACGCTCCTGGGGCGATGCGCGGGCGCGCAAACGGCAACCGCCTCCCGTTCACGGGCAGGCGGCTGCGCGGGCTACTATACTAGCGTGACGTGGCGTCGCCCGTTAGACGACTGTTCCGCCATCGTTCGGCGTGTTTTGCGGGAACTGCGGGGGCTGCGTGGGGAAGCCGCTGGATGGACTCTGGGGAGTCTGCGGCTCCTGCCCGCCGAAGAGGCCGCCCAATCCGCCGGCGCCGCCAAGCAGCCCTGGTAGCGCCCGGCCAATCAGATCGCCCAGGCCGCCGCTGCCGCTCAGGCCCGGATAGCCGCCCTGGCTGCCGCCCAGACCGGGAATACCACTCTGGCCGCCCCCTAGACCGGGAATACCGCCCTGGCTGCCGCCCAGGCCCGGATACCCGCCCTGGGTACCGGGATACGTACCCTGACCGCCCTGGTTGCCGCGGTTCATAATGGCATTCACGCCATAGTTGAGAATCAACGGCCCCGCGATGCTGATAATCCCATTGATCAGATTCTGCATGGCGTCCGGGTTTTGCTGAAAGTAGCCCTGGTTCTGCTGCAACTGATCGCGCATACCCTGCAACTGATCGCGCTGATCGGGTTGCAGGTCCTGGGCATGATTGCCCAGAATATTGTCGATGAGTCCGTAGGCTTCGCCCACCGGATGGCCTGAATTCTGCATTTTAACCTCCTTGTGGTAGCCGGCGCCCGGCTCTCCCAAACCACGTGCCCCACGTACCTATGGAATCAGGCACGCCCCATATCACTACCAGGGGGAAACTGGTTTATTAATAACAGAGCAGAAAGCGTGCCGGGCGAACACGGCGGCGGAGTCCCCCCGGCGGATGCGCTTGCCGTTTAGCGTTGAATACGATAGAATACAACCACCGCCCCGCATGGACGGCGGCGCAACCTGGGCGTGGGAGAGGATACCAACTGTGGGTAAGGCCCGAGTACTGGCAATAGCCAACCAGAAAGGCGGCGTCGGCAAGACGACGACCGCCGTCAATCTCGGCGTCTACCTGGCGGCGGCCGGCGAGCGCGTGTTGTTGATCGACGTGGACCCGCAGGCCAACGCCACGAGCAGCCTGGGCTTTGATAAACACACCATCCAGAGTTCCATTTACGACACGTTGGTCAATAGCCGCCCGCTCGCCGAGGTCATCATTCCCAGTGGCCGCCAGAATATGGACCTGGCGCCGTCGTCGGTCCAACTGGCGGGCGCCGAGGTCGAGTTGGTCCCGCTCATGGCGCGAGAGCATCGGCTGGCCCGCGCGCTGGCGAAGCTGGGCGATCGGTACACGATTGTGCTGATCGATTGCCCGCCGTCGCTCGGCTTGCTGACGCTGAACGCGCTGGCCGCCGCCGCCGGGGTAATTATCCCGTTGCAGTCGGAGTACCTGGCGTTGGAAGGGCTGATGCAATTACGCCAGACCATCGACCTGGTGGTCGGTCACGTCAACCCGAATCTGGAGATCTTCGGCATCGTGCTGACCATGTTCGACACGCGGACCAATCTATCCGGCCAGGTGCAGCAAGAAGTCCGGGCCCATTTTCCAGGGGAACTGTTCCAGACGGTGATCCCGCGCAGCGTGCGCCTGAGTGAAGCGCCGAGTTACGGGCAGAGTATTCGGGAGTATGATCCCACCTCGCGGGGCGCCCTTGCCTATCAGCAACTGGCCGCCGAAGTGCAAGGTCGCTTCGGCGCGACCGGCGATGGGTCGATAGCCACCGGCGATCGTCATCGGAGTGTGGGGGCCCCGTAAGCGGGCCAGAGGAAGTGTCCATGCCAAAGCCTAGAGCGGCGCTCGGCCGCGGAATCGGCGCCCTGATCCCAGGCGCCGCGCCGCCGCAAATTCCACCGGAGGAAGGGTCCGACTCGCCGGACGCGCCGGGCCGTGTGCGCGGCGCCGCCCTGGAGATGCCTGTCGACAGCATCCAGCCCAACCCGCAGCAGCCCCGTCACGAGTTCTCGGAAGAGGCGCTGAAAGAGCTGATCGATTCGGTCCGGGAACACGGTGTGATCCAGCCGCTCATCGTCACCCAAAATGAGACCGGCGACGGGGCGCCGTATTACCTGATTGCCGGGGAGCGGCGCTGGCGCGCGGCGCAGGCCGCCGGCCTGGCTGCCGTCCCGGTCATCGTCAAGGAAGCCAACCCAGAGGAAATGCTGGCCCTGGCCCTGGTCGAGAACATCCAGCGCGCCGATCTCAATCCGCTGGAAGAAGCGCGGGCCTATCGCGAGTTGATGGATACGTTTGGCCTGACCCAGGCGGAGGTCGCCCGGCGGGTAGGCCGCAGCCGTAGCGCCGTTGCCAACCTGGTGCGCCTGCTCAACCTGCCCCACGAGATCATCATGACCCTCCACGAAGGCAAGATCACCGAGGGGCACGCGCGCACGATCATGATGCTCGAACAGCGCGAGGATCAACTTCTCATGCTGGAGCGGGTCATAAGCGAAGGCTACAGCGTGCGCCAGACCGAGGAGATGGTGCGCCGGGTGAAGGATGGCCTGCTACCGCCGCCCGAACCGGAGGCGCCCGCCGAGGACGAACCCGTCCCGGAAGCGCCGCCGCGCCCGGCGACGCGGGGGCCGAAAACCCGGCGCGCGCCCCTCGACGCGGAAACGAGCGTTCTGGAAGACGGCTTCCGCAGCGCGCTGAAGACCCAGGTACAATTGTCGCGCAGCCGCAAAGGCGGGCGCCTGGTGATCCACTTCTACTCTGAGGAGATGCTGGAGAACCTGTATCGCATGCTGGTGGGCGAACCCGACTAGGGCGCCCTCCCGGCCGGAAAAGGACCACATATGGGCGACCTGGGCCGTCTGCTCAAGCCGTCGGCGCTTGCCCGGATCGTGCTGCTCTATCTCGTGGTGATGGGCCTCTACGCCTGGCAAACCCATGCCCAGGATGAAGGCATCGACCACTGGGTGCTGGTCACGCTGGGCCTGACGGCCATGCTGGCCGGGGCAACCGTCGCCGTCGTCTTTATTCTCATTGTGGTCAGCCGCGGCGGCCTGGCGTCCTGGCGGGCCGGGCGCGTGCAGGCGGCCGGCCAGACCGGCGATGCGCTGGAGCGGTATAATCGCGTGCTGGAGCGCAACCCCAACCTGGCCGAAGCGCTGGTCGCCCGTGCCGAGATCCTGCATGCCGGGGGCAACCCATCCGCCGCTTTAGCGGATCTGGACCGGGCCATCGCCGTGACCCCCCATGTGAGCAACTTCCCCGACCCGGTACTCTATCGCGCCTACCTGGAGCGCGGGCGGCTGCGCGAGGGCCGCGGCGATCCGCTGGGCGCGCTGGCCGACTGGGCGCAGGCGGGCCGCGTCCAGCCCGGCGCCCCCGATCCCTATGTGCTGCGGGGCCGGGCCGCGCTGGAGAGCGGCGATTGGTTGCAGGGCCGCAATGAGCTGGCAAAAGGTATCCGCCTGCTCGGCCACAGCCTCGACACCACGCAGGACGCCGCGCAGCGCGCCGCCTTGCTCAATATGCGAGGGCTGGCCTTCAACCTGCTGGGCGAACACCGCCGCGCCCTGGCCGATCTCGAACAGTCGCTCCAGTTGCAGCCCGACGCCTGGGTCACGCACTACAACCTGGGTGCGACTTATGTCAATCTGGGCCACCCGGAGCAGGCGCGGGCCGAGCTACAGCAGGCCATCGCCCTCAACCCCAGCGCCGAATCGGTCGCACGCAACAGCCGCTCCTACGCGCCCCTGTGGGAAAGCGCCGATTCCTGATCGGCTAATGCCGGCCCACCAGGCCCTCCAGATCCTGATGCTTGCCGACCACGGCCAGCACGTCGCCCGGATGCACCACTTCCCCGGGGTCGGGCGCGCAGATCAACTGCTTGCCTCGCCGCAGCACTTGCACCTGTAAGCCCGCATAGCCGTTATTGGCCGCCGGGCCGCGCCCGCCCATGCCCAGGTCGCGCAGGCTGCGCCCGGCCCATTCCGGCGGGGCCGGTACTTGCAAAATCACGTAGTCTTCGCCTAAATCGAGGAAATCCGCGATGGCCGGGTACACCAGGCTGTGGGCCACCCGGTAGCCGGCATCTGCCTCCGGAAAGATCACTAGATCCGCGCCGACCTTTTCCAGCACGCGCTGCTGGAGCGCGCTCCCGGCCTTGGCAAGCACCCGGCGCACCCCTAGTTCTTTGAGCAGCAGGGTGATCAAAATACTGCTCTCCACATCCACGCCAATCGCCACGACCACCGCGTCATAGTGCCCAATGCCGATGCTACGCAGCGCTTCCTCGTTGGTGGCGTCGAGTTGCACCGCGTCGGTCACAATCGGGCGCGCTTCTTGCACCTGCGCCATATCCTGGTCGATGCCCAGCACATCGTGGCCCAGGGCGCGCAAGGTGCGGCAGAGGCTGGACCCAAACCGGCCCAGCCCGATCACGGCAAAGTCCTTCCCGGCCATATCCGTCCTTTCGTCCGGCGCTATCGGGCCGGTTTGCAACCGGTCCCTACAATGCTACCTGGGTCGCCGGTCAGCCGATCAGCACAGGCTCCTCGGCGTATGTCACCCGTGGCGCCCGTTCGCGGGCGGCCAGCAGCACGACCAGTGTCAACGGCCCCAGCCGGCCGATAAACATCATCAGTTCGATAATCACCCGCCCCGGCTCCGACAACCGCCCGGTGGTATCCAGGGTCAAGCCCACGGTCGAGAATGCGGAGATCACCTCGAATAGCGCGTGGTTTAGCGCGAGGGCCGGGTCGGTCAACGCCAGCATGAACGTCGCGCTGACGATCACGACCCCGGAAATCAGCACCACGGTGAGCGCCTTGTTGATCGACTCCTGGCTCAGCGTGCGCTTGAACAACTCCGGGCGGGGCCGCCCGGCAATAGTGCCCGCGGCGCCGGCAAATAGCGCCGCCACGGTATTCACCTTGACCCCGCCGCCCGTCCCCGCCGACGCGGTGCCGACAAACATCAATACCAGCAGCAGCAGCAGGCTGGTCGCGCGAAAGCTGTTCAACGGGATCGATCCAAAGCCGACGCTGCGCGGATAGAGCGACGTGTTCACCGCGTCGAGGAATTGGCCGCCGATGTTCTGGCCGCCGAATGTGCGCGGATTGCTGAACTCCAGCAGCCAGAAGATCGCGATGCCCAGCACGAACAGGCCAAGATGGGCCACCAGCACCAGCCGGGCGTTGAGGCTCAGCGCGGGCCGCGGCTGTGGCAGCCGCCCGGTCGCCGGGTGCTGCAAGCGCACCCGGCGCGGGCGCCAGGCCGCCAACTCGCCGATGACCGGAAAGCCCAGCCCGCCCAGCAGCACGAGCAGGGCAATGGGCACGATGGTGACGGGGTTGTGGCGTTCGGCGCCCATGCTCACGCCCGGCTGGCCCACCGCGCCGAAGACATCGAACCCCGCGTTACAAAACGCACTCACCGCGTGGAACAGCGCCAGGAAAGCCGCCTCTCCGGCGGGGTAGCGCGGCAGCCAGCCCAGGAACAGGACCAGCGCGCCCACGGCCTGGATCGCTACGCTGACGCCGACAATCGCCAGTGAGGTGCGCACCACCTGGTCGAGATTCGTGCCCGGCACAATCTCGCGCAGCATCCGCCGCTCGTTCAGGCTAATGTTGCGCCCGATCAGCCAGAACAGCAGCGTGGCCCCCGCGCCGAAGCCCACCCCGCCCAGTTCGATCAGCAGCAAGATGATAACCTGGCCGAAGCGCGACCAGTACAACCCGGTTTCCACGACTCCCAGCCCGGTGACACAGACCGCCGAGGTGGCCGTGAACAGGGCGACGCTGAACGGGGCGCTGCTGCCGGCGGCGGTGGCGGCGGGCAGCAGCAGCAGCAGCGTCCCGGCCACGATCAGCCCGACAAAACCGAGCGCCAGCACGGCGGCCCCGGTCCAGCCGGCGGCCCGGCGGTTCTC
>JAICKM010000680.1 GCA_025927935.1 Chloroflexia bacterium
CGGCCAGGTGGCCGCCGCCCAGGTCCGGCCCCCCGGCGATCACTAGCCGGGTCGGTTCCCCGGCGGTATGCGAATCGATGATCGATACAGTGTTCATGCCGCTATCTTACACCCACCGGGGCGCGCTGTCTTGTATAATTGCCGGGGAGATAATGATGATTTCTGCACAATCGGGCGCGGGTCACGCCTCTGCGCCATGCCCCGGCAGGCGATATCCATGACCACCATACCGCACGCTCCACCCACAGCCGCGCCGGATCGCGGCCCCTTTGCGGCGGCGCTGGCCGATCCGTTCTTCGCCGAATTGCTGTTTGACCAGCTTCCCGACGTGGTGTTCTTCGTCAAAGACACGGCGGGGCGCTATGTGGTGGTGAACCGGACACTGGTGGCGCGCTGCGGCTACCGGCACAAAAGCGATCTGCTCGGCAAATCGCCCCTTGACCTCTTCCCCGCCGAACTCGGCGCAAGCTATGCCCGGCAAGACCGCCAGGTCATCACCACCGGCCAGGCCATCCACAACCAGCTTGAATTACACTTCTACGCCAACCGCGCCCGCGGCTGGTGCCTCACGCACAAAACCCCGCTGACTGACCAGGATGGGCGTATCATCGGCCTCGCCGGGATCTCGCGCGACCTGCACGCCCCCGACCAGACCAACCCGGCCTACGAGCGCGTCGCCGGGGCGCTGGCCCATATCCAGGCGCACTATGGCGAACCGCTCACGCTGCGTGGCCTGGCACGCATCGCCGGTATGTCCGTCGCGCAGCTAGAGCGCTACACGCAGCGCATCCTCGATCTCACGCCCAAGCAACTGATCATCCAGATCCGGCTGGAGGCGGCGACGCGGCTGCTGGAGCGCTCCGGCAGCGTGGCCGAGATCGCCCACGCTTGCGGCTACGCCGATCAGAGCGCCTTCTGCCGCCAGTTCCGCGCGGCGACCGGTCTCTCCCCCACGGCCTACCGCGCCCTCCAGCAGCCAAAACCCGCCCCTGCTCCGCCCGGTGCCCGCTCGTAGGCGACCACATGCATTGCGCGGTGTAGGGGCCGGTTTGAAACCGGCCCGCCGCCTAAAATGCCGCCAAACAAGTCGGCCCTCCCACCGCGCAGGGCGATGAAAGGGCCGATTCGTTGCAAATATTCAGCACTAGCGGCCTTGTCACTCTTCGCTGCGCTCAGAGTCTCGTCTCGTGCGAATGCTAGACGAGATGCTTCACTGCGTTCAGCATGACAAACGGTGGGGCCAGAGGAGATGCTTTACTGCGTTCAGCATGACAAGCGCGAGGCTACGCGCCGGGCGCTGCATCATGGCCCAGCACAAACCGGCGCAGTTCATAGCCCGCGGTCAATTCGTTCCAGGTCAGCGGGGGCGGGCGCACGATATGCAGATTCGGGATCGCCAGGAGCCGTTGCAGGAAGATGTCGGTCTCCTGGATCGCCAGGTAGGCGCCGGGGCAGCGATGCGCGCCGTCCCCGAAGCTCATCAGCATTCCGCCGATCCGTTCGCCGCGCAACGGGCGCATGGGGCAGAGCGCCGTGGGCGCCTCCCCGACGACGCGCTCATCCACGTTCGCGGTCTCCAGGTGCAGATCGATCAGGGCGCCTGCGGGGATCACTACCTCCGCACCGTCGCGCTTGAGAGTGATGTCGCCGGTCGCCCGCCGATACAGGTGGCCGACCACTGGCTCCAGCCGCAACATCTCATGGAGGATCGCCACGCGATCCTCCTCCGTTGCGGTCAGATAGCGCGCCCGCAGGTCCGGATGGTCCAGCAGGTGCCAGGCGGCCATGCTGATGAACTCACGCGTCGTCGCCATACCCGCCGCCGCGTAGGTCACGCACTCGGTCAGAATCTCGCGGTCGTTGTAGTTCTGGGCCAGCAAGTGCGAAATCACGTCGTCCTGCGGCGTCACGCGCCGGGCCTGGATCGCCGGGCGCACGTCGATCCAGTAAAACGACAGCAGTCGCCGCATATTTATAAGCTGCATCACTCGGCCCAGCACGCCACGGTGCCGCGAGACCGTGGTTTCTTCGAAGAAAGCATCCAGCCGCCGGTCCAGGCCCCGCCGCCGGCTGTTGGTCAGGCCGACCACCTGGGATGCCACCTGCACCGCCATGGTCAGGCTCAGCTTGGTGAGATCGACCTGCGGCTGCCGCCGCGCGTAGGCCACCAGCCGATTCGCCACCCGCTCCATCAGTTGGCGGTACTGTGCGCTGACGGTTTTGGGCGTGAAGAACCGCGCCGTCTTCGTGCGCTGCTCCTGGTGGACCTTACCCTCCTGATAAAGGATGGGCCGGTTGGTCAGCGCGCTACCCGCCGTCACCAGTTCGGCCTTGAAGCCCGCCTGCTGGGTCGCGCTGCTGCGCAAGACCACCCGCGCCTCCTCAAAGCCGCGCACATGCCACACCCCGCGACTGTCCTGTTCCACCGGCGCCTTCCCCTCGGACCGCGGGCGCACGGACTTCTTGTGGGACAGCGCGGTATGATCTACGGGGCACCGGGCCGCATCAGCGACCGGCGTGGCCTTGGTTTGATTATCCTGCACAAGCGACATAGCGAATCTGCATTCCTTTCCCTGGTCCCAGTAGGGCACCGTGTTATGATAGCACCTTACCATTTTGGTCAATTGAATAACTTATGTTATACTATAGCTCATAATCGCATGTTAGTCAAGACGTAACACAACTTGGCGCCATGATGATATGATAGATACGCGCAACCATAAACAAAATAAACACCAGGCAGCGGGAGGCAGGCATGGTAGTTCAGGATCGCCGGGTCCGGCGCACGCAACAGTTGCTGGCGCGGGCCTTGGTCGCGTTGACTCTGGAAAAGGGTTATGGGGCCGTGACCATTCGCGACCTCACCGACCGAGCCGATATCGGCTACGCCACCTTTTTCCGCCACTATCGGGACAAGGACGAGTTGTTACAGGATGTTCTGGACGTCGTGCTGGAGGAACTCACCAGCCTGCTGTCCGGCGCCGTCCCGGATGGCGATCCGGCGGCGGTGGGGACGCTCGTGTTTCGCTACGTGCAGGAGCACACCGAAGTGGTGCGCGTGCTGGTGGGCAGCCGCCAGGTGCTGCAACGCCTCGTCGCCGTGGTCACAGGCGGGATCGTGAGCGAGCAGACGGCGCGCGCGGCTAGCTCGGTGCCGCTGGAGATCGCCGCCCACCACATCGTCAGCGCCACCATCGCCCTCGTCGAGTGGTGGCTGGATCACGGCATGCCCTACCCGCCTGAGCAGATGGGCCGCATCTACCGCGACTTGATCGCCGGCCCCACCGGTGCACTGGCGTTCGCCCCACCGCCCACCGCCCCGGCCGCTACCGGCGACGGCGCCCACCCCGGCCCGGCAAGCACGTAGCACACATGAGCGGCGCTGCCGTTGACGGCAGCGCCCCGCTAATACTCATGTAAACTATAGCTGAGCCGCCGCGGGCGCGATGGGCGTGAAGTCCCAGGTGACGGTCGCGTCGTTCATGCCGTCCGGCCCCTTGATGCGTTCGAGCCCAGTCACGCCCGCGGTTGCGCCGACCTGGAAGTCGGAGCCCGTCAGCGTGCCCACGACGCCCTTCCGCAGCACGAGCGCGCTCGATTCGGTGGGCGTGGTCAGCGGCAGGGTCGGGGCGTGCGCGAGCTGCCCGCCCACCGACACCTGCACCTGCTGGATGCCCCGCAGGTTGACGAGGGAGTCGCTGAGCTGGGCGCGCATCCGCGACAGCACGGTGAGCGAAGGACGCTGGGAGCCGGTGTCCAGGTCCACCGTGGCGACGCCGGAGGCGACGTGCACCGCGGTGACCTCGGTCTGGGGCGGGAAGGCGCTGACGGTCACCGGCGGGGCGATCGGCGCGGACTGGCCCGCGAGCAGGGCCCGCACGACCCGCAGCGGGCTGATGTTGTGGGCCGGGA
>JAICKM010000511.1 GCA_025927935.1 Chloroflexia bacterium
GCCTTGCCCAAGGCCGAACTGCATGTCCACCTGGAAGGCTCCGTGCGCCCGCGCACCCTGCTGGAACTGGCCGGGCGCCACCGCATCGACCTCGGCGTGAGCGATGAGGCCGGGCTGCGCGCCCGCTACCGCTTCACCGACTTCCCGGCCTTCGTCCGCACCTACGTAACGGTCTGCGACTGCCTGCGTAGCGGCGAGGACTTCGCCTTGATTACCCGCGAACTGGGCCACGCCGCGGCCCGGCAGAACATCCACTACCTGGAAGCGACTTTTACCGCCGTCCGTCATGTGCAAGCCACGGGGCTGACCTTCGACGAGGTGATGGACGGCATCGCGGCGGGCGCCGCCGCCGCGCGGGACGAGTACGGCGTGATCATGCGCTTCATCCCTGACTACCCGCGCGATTTCGGCGTGGACGGCCTGATGCAGACCGTGGAATGGGCCATTGCTGGGATGGACCGCGGAGTCGTGGCCCTCGGCCTGAGCGGCATGGAAAATGAGGTGCCCTCGCTGCCCTTCGCGCCCGCCGTGGCGCGGGCTAAGGCGGCGGGACTCTACTTCGCGCCTCATGCCGGGGAGATCGCCGGGCCGCAGGTGGTCCGCGACTGCATCGCCATGGGCGCCGACCGTATCGGCCACGGCATCCACGCCGCCGACGACCCGGCCCTGCTGGAGGAACTACGCACCTTGCAGATTCCGCTGGAGGTCTGCCCGACCAGCAACCTGTGTACGGGCGCCGCGACCTCGCTGGCCGATCATCCGCTGCGCCGGCTCTGGGAGGCGGGCGACTACGTCACGCTCAACTCGGACGACCCACCGATGTTCAACACCGACCTGGTACAGGAGTACGCCCTGGCGGCGACGGCCTTCGGCTTCAGCGCGGCGGAACTGGCCCGGCTCAGCCTGAACGGAGCGCGCGCCGCCTTCCTGCCCGCGGCGGACAAAGCCGCGCTGGTCGCCCGCTTCGAGACCGAGCTTGGAACCCTGGGCGTCTCTCTCACGTAAGCGATATAGAGACTGCCTGTCTACGCGGCGCCGCGCCCGGCGCCTTGCCGGGGCGGGCTAGCCTTACGAAGCCCGTCGGCGCGGGCTGGGCCAGGGGAGACAGGCCGCGCAGGCGGCCTTTGCCGAACGTAGCCGGAGGCTTGAGCCAACGGGCGGGCCTGCACGCCGCGCGGAGTCGTGCTATAATAGGTTGATCTGCCCCTTGCGAAAGAGGAGTGAATCTGCGTCATGAGCAGCACCAGCTATTGTACCAGCCGCCCCGGAGCGGGGATACGACAGGCGTTCCTGCCCGCCGTCTTACTGGCCGCCCTGATCGCCGCGCCGGGCTGCACCCTGAGCAACCTGCGCCCGGAGGCCGGCGCCACGCCGACCGCCGCTGCGACCGTGACGCCGGCCACGGCCACGCAGGCGGCCACCAGCACGCCGAACGTCCCATCCACGGCAACGACCGGCACGATCACCACGCCAACCGCGAGCGCGAGCGGCGCCTTCGCCACGCCCACAACGGGTAGCGCCTTCACCACGCCGGCAACCGGCACACCCACTCCCAGCGGATCGGGCGCCCTCGCCACGGCGACGACCGGAGCCGCGCCCCTGACCGGGATTCCGGCGGCGGCTGAAGTGTTTGAGCGCGTGGTGGACGCCGTGGGGCCGGCGGTGGTCACCGTGGTGAACAAGCTCGATCCGCAGCAGGGCTTTGCGGGCGAGGCCAGCGGCAGCGGCGTGGTCATCGACGCCAAAGGCTATATCGTGACCAACAACCATGTGGTCCAGAACAACAGCGCGCTGCAAGTGATTTTCTCCGACGGACGCACCGTGAACGCGACTCTGGTCGGCAGCGACGACATCAGCGACCTGGCCGTGCTGAAAGTGGAGGGTACCGTGCCGGGCGTCGCCACGCTTGGTGATTCGAGCCAGTTGCGCCCCGGCCAGATGGTCGTCGCCATCGGCTCTGCCCTGGGCGACTTCCAGAACACCGTGACCACCGGCGTGATCAGCGGCCTCAACCGCAAGCTCCAGCGCGACAACGGCATCCCGATGGAAGACCTGATCCAGACCGACGCCGCGATCAACCACGGCAACTCCGGCGGGCCACTGCTCGACCTGCACGGCGACGTGATCGGCATCAACACCGCGGTCGTGCGCGCCAGCGGACAGGGCGACGTAGCCGAGGGCCTGGGCTTCTCCATCCCGGTCAACACGGTCAAGACGATCACCAGCCAGTTGATCGCCAAGGGCAAGGTGCCGCGGCCCTACCTGGGCGTCAACACGCGCCAGGTGACGCCGGCTATGGCCTCGTACTTTGGGCTGCGCGACGAGCGGGGGGCCTTGCTCGACCACGGCGTGGTCGTGACCAGCGTGACTCCCAACAGCCCCGCCGAGACAGTGGGTATCCGCGTGGGCGATGTGATCCTGGATATCAACGGCCAGCAGATCGACGAAACCAACGTCCTGGCGAATATCCTGACCCATTTCGCCGTCAACGACAAGGTGACAATGACCGTGGTCCGCAATTCGCAAACGATCAAGGTGCCGGTCACGCTGACCGAACGCCCGTAACCGGTGCCCATCTCGACGGAAGGAGGTGATCCGCATGGACGACAAGCGCGCCACTGTGCGCCTGACCAGCCTGGCGACCTGCGCCGGCTGAGCAGGCAAGATGGGTCCAGGGGACCTGGCGCACGTGCTGCGCCATCTGACACCACATACCCATCCGGCGCTGCTGGTGGGGCTGCACACGAGCGATGATGCCGCCGTCTACCAGCTTGGGGCGGACCAGGCGCTCGTGCAAACGCTCGACTTCTTTCCGCCGATTGTCGACGACCCCTACCTGTTCGGGGCTATCGCGGCGACGAACGCCCTGAGCGACGTATACGCCATGGGCGGTCACCCGATCCTGGCCTTGAACATCGCCATGTGGCCGGAGGATCTCGACCGGGCGCTGCTGGCCGCCGTGCTGCAAGGCGGGGCCGATAAAGTCGCCGAGGCCGGGGCCATCGTGGCCGGCGGCCATACCGTGACCGACCGCGAACCCAAGTACGGCCTGTCCGTGACCGGCCTGGTGCATCCGGCGCACCTGCTGACCAAGGGCGGCGCCCAACCGAACGACGTGCTCGTGCTCACCAAGCCCATCGGCACCGGGGTGATCACGACGGCGGCGCGCGCCGACCGCGCGCGCCCCGCCGACCTGGCCGGGGCCATCGCCGGCATGACCCAACTGAACCGGGCCGCCGCCGAAGCCCTGGTGGCCTGCGGCGTCCATGCCGCCACCGATATAACCGGCTTCGGACTGCTGGGCCATGCCGTCGAGATGGCCGAAGCCGGCGGCGTCCAGTTGGTGATCGAAGCCGACGAGGTGCCGCTGCTCGCGGGCGCCTGGGACTATGCCGAGGCGGGCCTCACCACCGGCGGTGGCGGGCGCAATTATGCCTACCTGCTGGAACTTGACCCCGCCGCGGGCCTGGACCGGCCACGGGTGCGCCTGCGCCGCCCCATCCCCGATACGCTCCAGGCGCTGCTGCTCGACCCGCAGACCTCCGGCGGGCTGCTGGCCGCCGTGCCGCCGCTCGAATACGGCGCGTTGAGCGCCCGCCTGGGTGACGCGGGCGTGCTGGCCTACCGCATCGGCGAAGTAGCCGAAGGGCGCGGCGTGGACGTAACCTGACCAGGGGTGCTTCGTCATATATATCAAGCATTTATGTCAATAGTCCGTCGCCAGCCTATTGACATAAGCGGGAAGGGGTGCTATGATAAAATGGAGCACTAGTAAGTGCTGATATGGCGCCCTGCTGTGCGGGAAACGGCAACCCGGGTGTGACGCCCACAGCAGCGGCCCTACGCCACTCCGGAGGATGTTCTCATATGAAACGGCTCTCTATCCATCTCCTGGCGGTCGCGCTGAGCCTGATGCTGCTGCTGCCGGGCGCGGCGGCTGCCGCGGGCCGGACCCATACCGTGCAGTACGGCGAAACCATGACCAGCATCGCCGCCCAGTATGGCGTATCGGTGAGTGCCCTGGCGGCCGCGAACGGCATCGGCTCGCCCAATTTGATCTTTGTCGGCCAGTCGCTGACCATTCCAGGGACCGGAGGAGGAAGCGCGGCACCCGCCCCTGCCGCGAGCGGCGGCGCCTACGTGGTGCAGCCGGGCGATAACCTGAGCACCATTGCCGCGAGTTACGGGCTTAGCACCGATGCCCTGGCCGCCGCGAACGGGCTGAGCAACACCAACTTCATCTGGGCCGGGCAGCGCCTCACCATTCCCGGCCAATCCGCGCCCGCCCCGGCGGCCCCCGCCCCGGCGCCGGCGAGCGGTAGCACCTATACCGTGCAGTCCGGCGATAACCTGAGCACCATTGCCAGCCAGTACGGGGTGAGTGTCGATGCGCTGGCCCAGGCCAACGGCATCTCCAACCGCAACCTGCTCTTCTCCGGCCAGGTGCTGACTATCCCCGGCAAGGCGGCCCCGGCGCCCAAGCCCGCCGACAGCGCCCCCAAGCCCCCGGTGCAGGCCGCGCCCACGGCCAAGCCGGTGAACGCAAATCCCACGCCAACCATCGCTCCGGTCGCCGGCAAGACGCCCACTCTGGTCTCCGCCCCGGCCCCGCCCCCCGACAAGGAGAAGGTCGTGCCCGCCGCGGGCACCGGCAACCTGGTGAAGTACCAGGTGAAGTCGGGAGATCGGCTCTACACCATCGCCGCCCAGTACAACACCACGGTGGACGCCATCGTCGCCCGCAATAATCTCAGCGACCCGAACATGATCGTCCCCGGCCAGTCGCTGGATATTCTACAGGGCGACAAGACCAGCAAGCCCGCCGACAACGGCGCTCCGACCCCCACGCCCCAGCCCATGAATCAGCCGGTGACCAAGCCCGGCTCCTCCAACGCCCCGCCGGCCATCGACCAGGGCAAGGGCGGCAAGTGGATCGACGTGAACATCAGCACGCAGACGCTGACCGCCTATGAGGGCAACAAGGCCGTGTTCAGCACATTGGTTTCGACGGGCGTGTCGTGGCACCCGACAGTCGTGGGCACGTACAAAATCTACGCCAAGTACCTGGCCGACGATATGAGCGGCGGCGAGGGCGCCGAGTACTATTACCTGCCCGCCGTGCCCTACACCATGTACTTCTACGGCGGCTACGCCATCCACGGCACCTACTGGCACCACAACTTCGGCCACCCGATGAGCCACGGCTGCGTCAACCTGCCGACCGACGCCGCCAAGTGGGTCTACAACTGGGCGCCGATGGGCACCACGGTGGTGACGCACTGGTAAGTCGGTGCGGTA
>JAICKM010000638.1 GCA_025927935.1 Chloroflexia bacterium
CCACCCTCCCCAACGCCCTCGACGATTGCGACCGTGCCGGTGCCCCCGCCGGCAGGGAATCTTGTGTGGCAGGATAACTTCGATCCGCCGGCCGCCACACCCACGCTGGAGTATGACCGGTATGCGCTGGTCAGCCGCAGTGGTCTTGAAAATGATTTCGACTACCTGAATACCCCTGGCTCGACAGCCGGCTTCCAGCATCCGGGCACCTATCGCATTCAGTTCGATAGCCCTAACCAGACCCGCGCCGTCGCCCTGGCCCGCTTCGCCTACAGCGCTTTCACTATGCAGATCGAGCTGTCCGACGCGAGTGACGCAGCCGCCACGGGGAACCTGGGCCAGGGCGTCGTCGTGCGCGAGCGCGACCGCGATCACCTCTACGCCGTGCTGCTCAATTCCCGCAGCGGGCAGTACACCGTGCGTAAACTGGACGGCAAAGACCACTGGAGCGACCTGATTCCCTGGACCGCGTCGCCGCTGATCAAGCGGCCGGGCGCCGCCAACCGGCTGCGGGTGGACGGCAAGGGCGACCAGTTCACGGTCTATCTGAACGAGGCGGTGCTGGCCCACTTCAGCGACAGTGCCTATCAGTTCGGCATGCTGGGACTGATCGGGATCAGCGGGGACGCCGGCAAAACCGTGCTCGACTTTGATAATCTCGCCATCTGGAGCAGCGACACCCTCACGGGACCGCCGGCAACACTGGACGCGGCCCGGGGCATGATCCTGATCCCCGGCGGCGAATTCATCATGGGCTGGTACGCGAAGCCGGAGGAGCAGGCGCACATCGTGGCCGTGCCGAGTTTCTACCTCGATGCCACCGAGGTGACCAATAAAGCCTACAAGCAATGCATCGCCGCCGGCAAATGCTCGCCACTGGCCGCCCCCGCACCGGGGGATCCCGTGCCCACCAACTACTTCCAGGATCCGCGGTTCGATTCTAACCCCGTCGTCTACGTCTCGTGGGCGCAGGCGCAGACCTTCTGCGGCTGGGCCAACAAGCGGCTGCCCACCGAGGCCGAGTGGGAGAAAGCCGCCGGGTGGGACAGCACAACGCGGGTCAAAACCATCTGGCCCTGGGCCGATAACCAATACGATCCCAAGCGGCTGAACTCTAACGAGTCCAATCCCGACCTGACCACCCCGGTCCAGCATTTTGGGCCGGAGCTAAACGGCACCTTCGACATGGCCGGCAATGTGCGCGAGTGGACGAGTTCATTGAACAAAGCCTATCCCTACAACGCCGCCGATGGGCGTGAAGATCCCCGGTCGCCGGGTGCGCGCATCTTTCGTGGAGACTCCTGGTTGCATACCTGGGGCAAAGCGCAAACGTTCTTCCGCGAAGGATCCCCGCCCGGCGACCAGACTGCCGACGTTGGTTTTCGCTGTGCCGCCACGCCCTGAAGCGGCCGGGCGCCGGGGAACCCACTCCCAAGGCGCGCTGCGGAACCGCAGCACATTGGGGCGGAAAGGAGGGGCATGACGGGGCAACATATGATGGGGCCGAGAACCCTGGCTTGAGTAGTGAAAGGGGTAGCAGATGAAGCGGATTTTTGCGGCGGTCCTGACTCTGGCAACGGTATGGCTGCTAGGGCCGGCGCTGGCCCATGCGGCGCCGCCCGCGCCGGAAGGCAAGGCGGTCTACGTCGACAACTTCGACGATAAAGGCGCACGCAGTGGGCTAGAGAGCAACCTGAAGGGCGATGAGACGTTTTCGCGCGGCTTCCACGGGCCGGGCGGGGTCTACCAGATGGAGTTACGCCAAACCAACGACACCCGCGCCGTGTTCTTCCCCGACCAGACCTATGGACAGGTTTCGGTGAAAATCGAAATATGGGATTACAGCGATGCGAAAACCGGTGATGTGAGCCACGGCGTGGTGTTCCGGGCGCAAGATCCGACCCATTACTACGCCGCGCTGGTGGACTCGCGCAAACAACAGTTCGCCATCCGCAAACTCGACGGCACCACCTGGAGCGATCTGGTCGCCTGGAAGCCGGCGGCGGTAATCAAGCAAAAGGACGAGCATAACTTCTTGCGTGTGGACGCCAGCGGCAATACGTTCACGGCCTATGTGAATGACGAGATGGTGGGCACGGTGCAGGATAGCGCCTATCCTAAAGGGCAAATCGGCTTCATCGTGAGCAACGTCGATGCCCCGAAACCCCACTACCACTTCGACAACATAGAGGTCTACTCTACCGAGCCAGGCCCTAAGCTGACCACGGGGACGGGATCGCCTTCCACCCTGCCGACATCGGGCGTGCCCGCAACCGGCACCTCCCTGGCGCTGCTGATCCTGGCGCTGGCCCTGTCCGGGCTGGGGCTATGGGTGCGGACGCGACGCCGCGCTGCGTCGCGGGTCGAATAACGTTACGAAGAAACGGGTTGATCGAGGACCGCCCGCGCCGCGTCGAGCAGTTGGGGCACCAGGGGCCACTCCTTCACGGTCAAACTGCGAAACCGGCGCCCGGCGATCTTCAGCTAAGAGGCCGCCTCGTAGAGTGCGCGGCGTGCCGGGTCCGCCGCGCCGCCCGCAGCCTGATAGCCGGCGAGGAAGATCTGGCCGGCGTGGGCGATAAAGGCGGCTTGCTCCGGCCGGCGGATGGCTTTCCAGCGCAAGTAGGCCAGGAAGTTGCCCGCGTCGCGGGCGGGATCGGCCCAGCAGAAACCGTCCAGGTCGATCATCACCAGGTCGCCATCCTGGATCATGAACTGATCCGTGCGGAACGCGCCGTGGGCGGCCACGGCGGCCCCGTCCGCCTGCGCCGCGGCCCTGGCCGCGACTTCGCCCAGCACCGCGACATAGCGCGCGGCGGGCGCCGGTTGCGCCTGAGTCATGGGCGCCACGTATTCCCGTAGCTCAGCGAGATCATCCGCGATCGTGCGGCGCGGCGCGGCGACCGTCACGTAAGCCTGGAGAGCCGCCAGGCGCGCGCCGGCATCGCGCAGCCATTGGTCGCGCGTAACCATATCGGCGGCGGGGTCAAAAGCCAGGGTGTTCAGTTCGGCCCCGCCGGTGACGGCGGGCTGGACCAGCAGATGCACCTCCGGCCAGTAGGCCACGGGCGCCGGAATGCGCGGCAGCGCCGGCACGCGGCGACTCAGGTCGTGGAGCGCAGCGACCGTCGCCATAAGCCGGTCGCCGTCTCGCGCCAGGAGCTTGCCGAAAAACGAGCGCGGGCCGCCGGGCGTCTCCAGATCATAACGAAACACACAGCGCGCACCCGGCTTGTAGCGAATCGGTGTGATCGTGCAGGCGGTAATCGCCTGTCCATCCGCCCCATTGGCGGGCAAGGCGGCGAAGCGGGCGCGCATGCCCGCCGGGTCCATCGCCGGGGCCAGCCAGGGCAGCGCGGGATCATCGACAAACAGGCGGGCCGCCGGCCCGCCCGGCGTGATCTCGACCACGCCAATCGTGGGCCGGGGCGGTACCCCACCCTGGTCCACCAGCAGTTCATAGGTCGCCACACAGCGGGCGCCCGGTTGGTATTTCACGTCCTGGAGCCGCCCGGCGCGAATCGTCGCCCCTCCCGACCCGTGAGCGGCAAAGAGCCGCGTCACGGCGCCGGGATCGAAGGCAACCGGGAGATCGGGTAGCGCCGGGTCAAAGTGGAACGGGTGATCCAAGGGCTTGATCCTTGTGCTCCGCGGCCACCAGCGGCAGCGGTAGCAGGCTATCGAGCGGCGGGGCCGGCAACAGCCCGCGCAACAGGTCCACGGCCTTCGCCAGGCCGTCCAGATCGGGGGGCGCGGTACCGCCGCTGTGCGGTTCCTGCCGTAGACTGTGCACAACAGCCCCCGCCACGGTCTCCACGCTCACCTCGTCGGGATCGATCATGGAAACCCAGCCGCGCTCGGCAAAGAGCCGCGCCCGCATACGCTGTTCGGCGCTGGGACCGGGCCGCGGGATCAAGATCGCCCGATGGCCTAGCCGCAGGATCTCCACCGTAGTATTATACCCCGCCATGGCAACCACCAGATCGGCGGCCTCAATATAGCCGGGGATGTCATCGACCGAGCGGAGGATCGACACCGGCAGGTCGCGGGCGCGCTCGCGCAGATCGCGCTGGGATTCCGGCGGCATAAACGGCCCCACAATCAGCACGAGCTTGCAGGCTTGCTGGGCCAGGATCGCAGGCAGCGCGTCGAGCAGCGCGCGCATCATCGGGTAGGCATCGTCGCCGCCCCCGGCCATCGAGAC
>JAICKM010001000.1 GCA_025927935.1 Chloroflexia bacterium
CGGGCGCGCCTTCCAGATTGTGGAGTGGGACCGCACGCACCAGTTCTGCGGCGCCTGCGCCACGCCCACGGAGCAGTTGCCCACCGAGCGCGCCAAGCGCTGCCCGCGCTGCGGCCTGACCACCTTCCCCCGCCTCAGCCCCGCCGTCATCGTCCGCGTCACCCGCGGGGACACCATCCTGCTGGGCCGCGCGCAAAACTTTCCCGCTGCTTTCTACAGCGTCCTCGCCGGCTTTGTCGAGCCCGGAGAGTCCCTGGAAGAGACGGTCGAGCGCGAGATCCAGGAAGAGGTGGGCATCCGCGTCCGCAACATCCGCTACTTCGGCAGCCAGCCCTGGCCCTTCCCCCACTCGCTTATGATTGGCTTCACCGCCGAGTATGCGGGCGGCGAGATCCAGGTCCAGGCCAGCGAACTCGTCGACGCCGGCTGGTTCACCCGCGACAATCTCCCGCCGCGCCCGCCCCCGCTCAGCATCGCCCGCCGCCTCATCGACTCCTTCCTCGAAGGCCCACCCGCATCCCCATAGCCTGCTCGCGCTTGCCTCCGTAGGAGCCGGTTGCAAACCGGCCCGGCCAACGGGAGCGTCGCGGATGACGCGGCGCCTGGCCGCCCGCGGTGGGGCGTGAACCCCTGGAGCTTCGGCGCGGTACTCTGAATACCGGATCCGTAACCGCCCGAACAAATACGCAAGCATACATCCGGCACGCCCGCGACTTCCGCCCATGGGGCACTTGCGCAGTTACCCAACACCGAGTATACTGCGTTGAGTAACCGGGATCAGGCACAGGAGGGACCCGCGTGACGCAGACTATTCCGCAAGTATACAGCGGCCGGCTGGCTGTCCCGGCGACCGGCGGGGAGCACGCAACCATCACGCTCGGCTCTCCCGACTGGTATGGCTGGCTGCGCGACAACATCCACTTCACCTTTACCGGCGACCTAGGCACCTTCACCGCGCGCAAGGAGCGTCGCGCCCGCGGCGATGAATACTGGTACGTCTATCGCAAGCACGCCGGCAAGCTGCATAAAGCCTATCTGGGCCGCAGCGCCGATCTCTCTCCGGAGCGGCTCTACGCCGTCACCTCGGCCCTCACCCGCCGCCTGGCCGGCGGCGCGGACTCGCCGGGCGAGTTACACAACGGCGCCCATTCCGCCGCAACACCCGATCCCGGCGAGGCGCTGCTACTGACCAAGCTGACCGTGCCGCGCCCGCCCGCGGGCCTGATCCCGCGCCCGCGCCTGAGCGCCCGGCTGGCCGCGTCCGCGCCGCGCCCGCTCACGCTAGTCGCCGCGCCCGCCGGCTTCGGCAAGACCACCCTGGTCAGCGAATGGGCGCGCCAGTGCGAGTTGCCCATCGCCTGGGTCTCCCTCGACGCCGCCGACTCCGACCCCGCCCGCTTCTGGCGCTATGTCATTGCCGCACTCGACGGCGTGCATCCGGGCGTGGGGGCCGGGGCCTCTTTCGAGGCCGCCGCGGTGTTGCGTGCGCCCGGTCCCGTGTCTGCCTCGAAAGAGGCCCCGGCCCTGCTCACCCCCCTGCTCAACGCCCTCGCCGCCGCCCCCGGCGACCTGCTGCTGGTGCTCGACGACTATCACCTGATCGACGCGCCGGAGATCCATGAGGGCATGGCCTTCCTGCTCGACCACCTGCCCGCCACGCTGCGCCTGGTCATCGCCGGGCGCGGCGATCCGCCGCTGCCGCTGGCCCGCCTGCGCGCCCGCGGCCAGGTCAGCGAACTGCGCGCCGCCGATCTGCGCTTTACCCAGGACGAAGCCGCCGCCTTTTTCCGCCGCACCCTCGGCCTGGACCTGAGCGCGCCGGACCTCGCCGCCCTGGACGCGCGCACCGAGGGCTGGATCGCCGGGCTGCAACTGGCCGCCCTCTCCCTGCGCGACGCGCCCGACGGCCCCGATGTCGCGCGCCTCGTCACCGGCGACGATCGCCACATCCTTGACTACCTGGTGGCCGAGGTGCTGGCCCACCAGCCGCCCGCCGTGCAGGAGTTCCTGCTGCAAACCGCCGTCCTGCCCCGCCTGAGCGGACCGTTGTGCGATGCCGTGACCGGCCAACCCGGCGGCCAGGCCATGCTGGAG
>JAICKM010000301.1 GCA_025927935.1 Chloroflexia bacterium
CCTCACGTTCGTCCCCGGCACCAACCTGGACAACATCGACCACAGCCGCGCGGCGGCCATTGTGGTGGAATATGAAAACGGCCACATCGTGTCCTTCAAGCTGGACGATATCCCGCTGATCAAACACCCCAACCCGCGCGGGGCCAGGACCGGGCGGCTGGACTACTATGAAATGCGCGACGGCATGGTCTATCCCATCGCCTCGGGCATGATCATGTATTCGCCGCAGAATACGCCCAACCTGATCGGCTTGCGGCTCGACGCCTACGACCGCGTCGAGCAATTGCGCCAGTTGGCGCAGTTGCGGTCGCTGGCCGGCACGTTCGCCAACCTGATCGCCACGAACGTGAGCGCGCTGGCGGGCGTGCACCAGGTCACGTCGAGCGGCCCCACGCCCCGGCGCACGCCGCCGCCCGGCGGCGGGGACACCGAGACCGAGCCGCCCGACATCGGCGCGGAGATCGACGAGGCGTTCCGGCGCCTGCCCGCCGAGGATCCGCACAGCGGGGCCACCGCCGATCCCAACAGCCCGATCCGCTCCGACGTCATGATCGGCGGGGAACCCCAGCCCACGGGGCAGAGCAAGGGCGGCATCCCGGCGTCGAAGAACCCCAAGGCCCCACCGCCCCAGGTGCTGGACGTGGGCGCGGGCGCGCAGAAGACCAATCTCGGCCTGCCGCCCGAGCGCGAACTCGTCGCCGTCACCCGCTCGGATATCAGCACTGCCGGGCAACCGGACGTGGTGCTGGACGCCACCCAGCCGATCCCGCAGAACCTGCGCGGGCGCTTCACCACGCTCATGGTCAACAATCCCTACGGGTACAAGCCAAACATCGGCGCGATGCGCGAGGCCCTGGGGCCGAACGGCAAAATCATCGTGCAGGGCAACTGGGAGGCGAACAAGTACTTTCGCTCGCTGGGCACGGAGCCGGCGCCGCCCGGCATGACGCGGACCATCGAGCGCGACCTGCCGCCCTCGGCCATTCTGGGCCAGGGGTTCCGCACCAGCAGCGGCGAGAGACCGGTGCAGCCCAACGCGCGCATCACCTTCCATGTCACCCAGTAAGCCCGCCCTGGACGCACGGATTTCACCGCGAAGGCGCGAAGGGCGCGAAGAATAGGATTTATATTAATGATCTCTGCGGTGCAGAATCGTCAATAAATAACCTTCGCGTCCATCGCGCCTTCGCGGTGAATAAGGAGCAACGACCATGCGCACCTTTACGCCAAGCCGGCAGCACGCGCCGGACCACGCGGCGGACGGCCCCACCCCGGTCCACCCGGCGGCGGGCGCCGCGCCGCCCGTCGCCGCCGCGCGGCAGACCCCGGCCCCCGGCCCCGCGCCCGCCCATGACTTCCGCCGCATCGCCGTCCATGCGCCCGCGCCGGTTCCCATCCCGGCCCAACTCACGGTCAACGCCCCCGGCGACCGCTACGAGCAGGAAGCCGACCGCGTGGCCGAGCAGGTGCTGCGCATGGCGCCGCCCGCCCCGCGCGCCGCCGCGGGCGCCCCGGCCCCGCCCCGCCCGCTGGTGCAGCGCCAACCCGTGGAGGCTACCGGCGGCCCGCCCGTCGCCGATCCGGCGCAGATCGGCGCGGTCTTGCGCGAGGGCGGGCAGCCGCTCGACGCCGCGACGCGCGCCTTCATGGAACCCCGCTTCGGGCACGACTTCAGCCGGGTGCGGGTGCATACCGATGCGCCCGCCGTGGCGTCCGCCGAGGCGCTGGCGGCGCGCGCCTACACGGCGGGCAGCCATATCGTCTTCGGCGCGGGCGAGTACGCGCCCGCGTCGCCCGGCGGGCGGCGCCTCCTGGCCCACGAGTTGACCCATGTGGCCCAGCAAGGGGCGGCGGATCGCGGGCGCCTGGGACCGGCCATCCAGCGCCAGCCGAAGACCAAGCCGCCACCCGCGAAAGCCCCGGCCTCGAAAGAGGCCCCCGCCCCGGCCAAGCAGGCGCCCGCCGCCCCGGCCAAGCAGGAAGGGACCGGCCTGAACCGCACCCTCTTCGTGGTGCAAAACGACGTGTGGACCGCCCTTCCGGCGGAGGTCCGCGCCGCCGCCGAGCAGGAACTGAACACGCAGTTCGCCTTTGTCGGCCAGGCCCGCGGCGAGAAGGCGTTTTCGATCAAAGTGGTGACGGCGGCCCAACTGCCCGAACAGTTCGATTTCTCGGAATCGGTCGTATCGGTCATCCACGGCGACGCGGGGCAGTATGTCGATGCGGCCATGGCCGCGCAACGCGAGCAGATCCGGCGCTTTCTCGACAGCCAGCACGTCACGCCGCCCGCCGCCCCGACGGGCGCCCACCCCGCTACCGCCGACCCCTTCCACATGGGCGTGGGCAATGCCGGCAAGACGGTGTTCACGGCCAACGGCCAGACCTTCGCGCTGCCCGTCATGGCCGGCGCCGTGAGTATCGACGAGGTGCTCGACAGCTTCTTTGAAAACATCGACTCGAATCTGGCGGACCAGTTGGAGAAGGTGCCCGGCCACGGGCGCGACCTGAGCAAGTGGCCGAAGACCATCATGTCGAAAAAGGGCAGCACAAGCTGGGCGCGCGCCGATGTCTTCGCCATGCTGGGCGGCGCGCTGGGCCGGGTCATTGCCCACGAAGCGCGCCACGAGTACATCACGGCCCACGCCAAAGCCGGCCTGGGCGGCGAGGGCGAGAACACGCCCATCATCGGCGAAAAGCATTCCCTGGAGTTCTCCAAGGACGATCAGAAGGCCATCCTGGAGCGGATTCACACGCTGGAAAAGCAACAGGGCAACGCCCGCGTCGTGCCCACGTTCCCGCAGAGCCTGCGCAGCCGCCCGGAGGACTTTCCGTTCTAGCGGCGGGCGGGCCAACGGAGTGCTGAGTGCTGAGTGCTGAGTACGACCCGTGACGATGCGTGACGGCGCGGGCCGGGGGAGACGGGTGTGGGGCGACGGGCCTAACCCCCCGGCCCCCTTCCCCCACCGGGAAGGGGGAGATGGGGGCGCGGCGACGGGTTGGGGCGGACCGGCGCGGGGCTGCCGGCCTTTTGCTTATTCCGGGCGCTGGACCAGCGCGGGCGGGTCAGCCTGCCTGGTGGCCGCCGCCCGACTCCAGCAGCCGCTGCACCGCTTGGCGCGCCGCCCGGCGCAACTCTTCCTGGCGCTCGGCGGGCGCGTGGCCTCCCTCCTCGTAGGCGACCAGCGCGTTGACTGCCTCCACCAGCGGGCCGCGCGGCGGCACGATCTTGAGATGGCCGCCCACGATGATGAGCAGCGTGCCGTCGGCCAGGCTGCCGCCGAGCACGGTGCCCACCAGTTCCGGCACATGTGGGCAGGTCACCCGCTTCGTGGCGACCCGGTCGAAGAACAACTCCTGCACGCCGGTGCGGGTGTCGGTCCACAGCAGGGCAAAATCCTCCTCGCCGGCGTCGAGGCCGAAATACTCGCCGATGAAGTCGAGGTTCGGGTCGCCGTGCGAGTGCGGCGCGTTAATCAGCGGGTCCCAGGGGCGGTCGGTGACGGTGATGAAGTCGTCGAACGTGGCGCCGTCGTCCCAGGAGCCGGCCAACTGCACCCGGATGCGGCGCCCGCCCGGCTCCGGGCCGTAGACGTAGAACGCGCACCCGATGACGCCCGTGCCCGTGGCCGCGATCTGCGGGTGAAAGCACTGGTACTCGCCGTAGGACACGTTGGGCAGCAGCGACTGGCCGGCGAGCGGGCCTTCCCAGGTCAGGCCGCTGTCCAGCGAGCGGCGATAGTAGATGCGGCTATGCCCCTCGCGCATATCGGCCCAGGTCACCACCAGGATGTGCCCCGACGCGACGCAATCGTTGACGAGCGTGAGCACGCGGAACCGGGCGTCGGGGAAATGCGGAAAGTCGCCGTAGTAATTTGACGGCAGGTGGCCGGTCAGGCTCACCATCCCGTCCACCACGGCGCGCGGCGGGCTGAAGCTCGCGCCGCCGTCGGTCGAGCGCACGTACCAGATCTCGGCGTTGCCGGGGTAGTGCCAGAGCACATGCACGGTGCCGTCCGCGGAGACGGCCAGTTCGGGCGCAAACGAGGTGGCGATGCCCGGAATAACCCCCGGCGGCCCATTGCCCGGCCCTTTCCAGGTCACGCCGTGGTCGCTGGAGCGCGCAAACTTGGGCGGCGCGTTGGCGCCCCACACGACGTAGACGTTGCCGTAGAAGGGGCTGTGCCGGTTGTTGTCGCAGACCACGCATTGCTTGTCATCCACCGCGTCCAGGTCGAGGGGCCGGGGCGCTTCCCAGGTCTGCCCGCCGTCCTGGGAGCGGTACGCATACATGCCCACGGCGTCCAGGCTGCTGGAGGTGCCTTGCTTCGCGGGGACCAGCTTATCCGGCTCGGCAATCAAGAAGGCGTTGCCGAAACTGTCAAAGGCCACCCATGGGTCGGTCAGGCAATCCCACGCCGGGTCCACCGGCAGGGCAGCTTCCCCCCAGGTCTGGCCGCCGTCAAAGGTGTAGACGACGCCGATCTTGAAGAGGTAGGCGTCCGGGTTGGTGAACTTCTTCGACGCCCCGACCATATTGCGCGGGTTCCGCGGGTTGATGGCGATGGAGGACTCGCTCCGGGACTGCTGGAGCGTGCTCACCGTCGCCCGCCGGTTGCCGGTGGGGAACAAGCCCGGCTGCACATTGCACAGGCTGAACCGGTTGAGGGCGGCGACATCCGCAAAGGCGGCTTTGCTAAAGTCAATCGGCATTGTATACTCCTTTCACTGCCCGGCTATTATAGTTCTATCGCGACCCGGATGCAATCACCCGTTCTGGGCGGGTCCTGCTCCGCTCACAAGCGACGTTTACCACCGGGAAGACGCGAAGGACGCGCAGATTATGGCTCATATCAACAATCTTCTTGTTCTTCGCGCCTTCGCGGTCGATTTATGAATGGATGTGGGCCGGATGTGTTGACTCCGGCCCGGCGCGGGATCTATAATCCAACCTAAGAGGACGCTTCTCCCCATGCCTCAGGCGGTGCTGCCACCCCTTCTCCCTTCTCCGCCCGCCCCTCTATGACTGATCCATGGGCGCGCCGTCAGGCGGGCGCCGATGTGGCCTCCGGGGAGCCGGACGGGGGGATCTGCCAGGTGCGGGCGGGAGGGGCCGCGCCGGGGCCTACGCATTTTGCCGGGGCCGGGGTCACGACCGGGCCGCGGGGCCGGCAACAGGAGCAACGACAATGAGCAAGACCATTGTGTTCGTGCATGGCGCCTGGCTGACTTCCCTCTCGTGGGAGAATTTCCTGCCCTATTTCACGGCCAAAGGCTACACCTGCCAGGCCCCGGAATGGCCGCTACGCGATAAGTCCGTCGCGGAGCTGCGGCAGCACACCCCGCCCGCCCTGGCCGAGATCGGCGTCAAGGAGCTGACCGATCACTACGAGGCGATCATCCGCGCCCTGCCCGAACCGCCGATCCTGATCGGCCATTCGTTCGGCGGGCTGATCGTGCAGCAATTGCTGGACCGTGGCGTGGGGCGCGCCGGGGTCGCGCTCGACTCGGTGGCGCCGGAAGGCGTGTTCGCGCTCGACTGGTCGGTGCTGAAGGCCAACGCGAGCGTCCTGCTCAAGTGGATGGCCTGGGGCCAGGTGGTGCACATGACCCAGGCGGAGTTCGCCTACGCCTTCACCAACACCTTCCCGGTGGAGCAGCAGCAGTACTACTACACGAACTATGTGGTGCCGGAGAGCGGGCGGCTCTTCTTCCAGGCAGCCTTCGCCCAGTTGGACCCGCATCACGCCCTGCACGTCAACTTCAAGAACCACGCCCGCGCGCCGCTGCTGCTGATCGCGGGCGAGAAGGATCACCTGATCCCGCCGCACGTGACGAAGTCGAACTACGATCACTACAAGGACTCGAAGGCGCGCACCGACCTGCACGAGTTTGCCGGGCGCCCGCACCTGCTCATCGCCGGCAAAGGCTGGGAGGAGGTCGCCGCCTACATCGCGGGCTGGCTGGACGCGCTCCCCGCGGCGGCCACGCGCCAACCGGTTCAGGCGGCGGGCTAACCTCTCCCCCGGCCCCTCCCGTCACGGGGGGAGATCGCTAGCCCGGTCCGCGGCGGCGTCGCCCCCCTTCCCGCCGCGGGAAGGGGGGTTGGGGGGTTAGGTTGGTCCCCCGCCGTCGCCGGTGACGAGGGCGAAGGCCAGGCCGTCGTAGCCTTTGCTGCCCACGGTTTGCAGCACGGTGGAAGTGACGCCCGGCGCGGCGGCCTGCGCGGCGAGGAAGCGGCGCACGCCCTGCACGTTGGCGTCGGCGCTCGCGGCATCGGCCACCGCGCCGCTGCGCACCACGTTGTCGGTGATGATCAGGCTGCCGGGCCGGGTCATGCGCAGCGCCCAGGCGAAATAGTCGGCGGTACTCGGCTTATCGGCGTCGATGAACACCAGGTCGAACGGCCCGGCCCCGGCGGCGGCCAACTGCGGCAGCGTCTCCAGCGCCGGCCCCAGCCGCACCTCCACCACGGCGCCCAGCCCGGCGCGGGCGATATTGGCGCGCGCCACCTCGGCGTGCCGCGGATCGGCTTCCAGGGAGATCAGGCGGCCCCCGGCGGGCAGGGCGCGCGCCAGCCAGATCGTGCTGTAGCCGCCCAGCGTGCCGATCTCCAGAATGGCCCGCGCGCCCATGGCGCGGGCCAGAATCTGCAACAACTGGCCCTGGTTGGGCGCCACGTTGATCGGCGGCAGTCCGGCGGCGGCCTGGGCCTCCAGCGCGGCGTCGAGCGCGGGGTCGGCGGGCAGCAACAAATCGGTGATATAGCGATCCACGGCGGTCCATTGTTCCTGGGGCATAACTCCTCCTCATGGCGCGGTAACGTGTCTGCGGGGCAGCAGGCCGAGTATAGCATGGCCGGCGGGCGGCTGCAAACCAGATTTGCACCGCGGAGACGCAGAGGACGCGGAGATCATTAATATTTATCCTATTCTTCAGGTTCTTCGCGCCTTCGAGGTGCCTTATGCCGGTATCTGCCGAAGCCACCGATATCTAACCCAAAATATCCTCTGCGTCCTCTGCGTCTCCGCGGTGCTAATCGCCGGATGCCGTATACTGAAGGCATGGACCTGCTGGTGCAACTGCTGACCGTGGCCGGGCTGGGCCTGGTGGCGCTGTGGGCGGCGATCCCGACCGGGCTGGCCTTTCATCTGCCGCCGGTGGTTGTGGCGGGCGCGGCGGGGCTGGGATCGGTGGTCAGCATGGGGCTGGTCATCGCGCTGGGCGCGCCGCTGCGGGCGTGGCTGCTGCGCCGCTATGGCGCCCGGCGGGCGGCGCGGCCCGGCCTCATGGACCGCATCTGGCGGCGGGGCGGCGCGCTCGGCTTTTGCCTGGCCGCGCCGCTGCTGCTGGGCACGCCGCTGGGCACGGCGCTCGGCCTGGCGCTGGGCCTGCCGGTGCGCCGCCTGCTGCTGGGGATGACCTGCGGCATCGCCCTGTGGGTCACGGTGTATACGCTGGTCGCCCTGCTGGGGTGGGCGGGGCTGGCGACCTGGCTCCGCTGAAGAACACAGGCCCGCGGCACGCGCCTGGCCTGTGCGCCCCCACTCCGCCCCCTTTCTTACCCGATTATTACCCGCGCCTAATGATCCTCTGCACATCGGCCTCTAGAATGGGGGAGACCGCAATGGCCGCGGCCCTGCCGGCAGCGTGCTGCCGTGCGTTTCCTGCCAGTGCCGTGTTTGCACCGCGAAGGCGCGAAGCACGCGAAGACGATTTATGCAAGTCGGAGTCTTCGTGCGCTTCGCGCCTTCGCGGTGAGTTGAGACACGGATGGCGCATCGATCAATAGAGAGGGTCAAGCAATGAACTGGAAGCGTGTTGGAGTTGGCGTGGTGGCCGTGGGCATCCTGGTGGTGGCGGCGCTCGCCGTGTACCTATGGCAATTGACTGCGCCGGTGCAGGTGGCGCAAACCGCGCCGGTGGCGCCGACGCTGGCCGTGCCCGCGGCCACCCCGGCGGCGGCCCA
>JAICKM010000013.1 GCA_025927935.1 Chloroflexia bacterium
CGGCTACGAGCACCAGGAGCAAAGAAAATGGCAGTAATCGTCCAGCCTGCCGCAAGCGCGGGGCATGAAAATAGCGAAACATGGGAACTCAACCTCCCGGATTCGGATAAGAAAGAAGTAGTAGAAAGACGCAGAACTGATACAGTTCCCATCTTAAAAGGAACTTGCGCGCCGGGAGGCCAACGTTTCCAACCGGTTCTACTATCGCTAATAGCAAGACTAGTACCACACCCACTCAGGAAATAGATATCAGCTAATATGCCTTTATCTAACGCTGGTGTTGTACCATTTTGAGTCTACGCCATCTCCTATAACGAAGGCGGGCCCGCGAGGTTGCACAAGACGCGCCCGCGCCTGGGATGGCGGCAAGCCCGCGGGCCATGCCGGATAGACTCTAGATACACCCCTGGTCCGATGCTTGCGGCGGGCCGGGCATGGTACGCTGTCGGTGAGCAAGCGACCCGCCCCCATGGACGACAGCAGGAGGAACCCCATATGGCTACGGAGCAGGTGACAGGTGCCACCGCCGAGCGTATCGGGCGCATCGAAAGCGCGGTACTACAGGAGCCGATCTGGCGTAGCCGGGGCGCCGCGCCCATCCCACTCGCCGATTTGATGGCGCAGCAAGGCGTACCCGGCGTCAGCGTCGCCGTGATCCACGACGGCGCACTGGAGTGGGCGCGGGGTTACGGCGTCCGCGAGGCCGGGCAACCCGACCCGGTGACGCCGGACACCCTGTTCCAGGTCTGCTCGATCAGCAAACCGGTGACGGCCGTGGCGGTGCTGCGGCTGGCGCAGGAAGGCCGGCTCGACCTGGACGAAGATGTGAACCGCTACCTGCGCTCCTGGAGCGTTCCGGCGAACGGCGATTGGCAGCCGCGGGTGACACTGCGCCAGTTGCTCTGCCACGGCGCCGGGATGACGGTGCACGGCTTCCCCGGCTACGGCGCCGATGCGCCACGCCCCACCCTGCGCCAGGTGCTGGATGGCGCGCCCCCGGCCAATACGCCGCCGGTGCGCGTCAACGCCGTGCCCGGCACGCAATTCCGCTATGCCGGCGGGGGGATCAGCATTGTGCAACAGGTGTTGATGGATGTCACCGGCCTGCCCTTCGCGCAACTCATGCGCGAACTGGTGCTCGATCCGCTGGAGATGGACCACAGCACCTACGAGCAACCCTTGCCTGCCAACCGCCAGGACGGAGCCGCCACCGGCCACCGCTCCGAGGGCGCGCCCGTGGCCGGCAAGTGGCATGTCTACCCGGAGCAGGCCGCCGCCGGGTTGTGGACGACGCCCGCCGACCTGGCCCGCCTGGCAATCGATATTCAACAGGCGCGGGCGGGCGCCCCCGGCACGCTCTTGCGCCCGGACATGGTGGCGCGGATGCTCACCCCGCAGGTGGAGGAGCATATCGGGCTGGGCTTCTTTCTCGAAGGCCAGGGCCTGAACCAGCGCTTTGCCCATGGCGGCGACAACGAGGGCTTCAAGGCCAACTTCCTGGCCTTCAGCCAGCGGGGCGAGGGTGTCATCGTCACGACCAACGGCGACCTGGGCTGGATCGTCTGTGATGACCTGACACGCAGCGTCTGGCGGGAATACGGCTGGCCCGACTTCCCCGGCGCGCCGCAGGTGCGTGTAGCGTTCGATGCCGCGCAGGCCGCGGCCTGCGCGGGCCGCTATGAACTACAGCCCGGCTACACCCTGGAAGTCACGTTGCGGGACGGCGCGCTCTATCTCCAGCCCACCGGACAGCCCGCCTTCGCCCTCCAGCCGCGGGCCGCGCACGAGTATTTCGCCGAAGTCGTGGATGCGGAGATCACCTTCGAGGTAGAAAACGGTAAGGCAACGAAGCTGATCTTCAAGCAGAACGGCAAGGAGATGCCCGCGCCGCGGCAGGAAGATGCCACATCGGGCTAATCCGCGCGGCGCCTCAAGTGCCTTCCGTGGCGGGCGGCGCCGCGAGATCGAGCGCCATGTGGACTTCTCCGGCAGCGCGGGTGTACTCCCGAAAGCCGTAGCGCTGATAGAGCGCGATGGCGTCGTACCAGTCATGATTCGTTTCGACCAGCACCTGGGGCCAGCCGCGCGCCCGCGCCGCGCGCACCAGATGGTCGACCAGGGCGCGGCCCAGGCCCCGGCGCCGCTGCGCGGGCGCCACCGAGATGCGCACCAGGCGCCCGCCGGTCCCCTCCGCCACCAGCGCACCCGTGCCCACCAGCACGCCGTCGATCTCCGCCAGAACGAACAGGGCGTCCGCAGCGACATAGTGCGCCCAGATATCGTCAAGGTCGGGATTCAAGGTTTCGTCCAGCCGGCCAAAGTGTTCGGCCAGCCCGCCAAGGATCAGCCCGCGCGCCGCGGCCTGATCGGCGCGGCTAAATGGGCGGATGACCAAATTTGTCGTCGTCATTGGGGCAAATCCTGATCGGCGGCACAATAAATGCGTTGATTGGCAACAGTGCGTCCACGGCTGGGTCCGTATAGGCACAGCCGATGACCCGATCCCGGCACCGGCAGGCCGCGGCCTCGCTCGCCCGTGTGCGCTCCATTATGCCAATGAGTCTCTCAGCCGTCAAATATAGGCGATACACCTGCGGCTGCTCCACCAACACAGCGTGATTAATGACGTTGCGCCCGCCCGTGAGGTCGGGCAGCGGCGCCGGTCCGAGGCGTGCAGTATGACACTGATCAAGGACGATTTCATCCAGGTGGCCCAGACCATCGTCGAGGGGGTTTACGATATTCTGGGTATGGGCGCGGTCGTCCTCAACGGGGAAGGGGTCGTGCTGGCAAGCAGCGATCCCAGTAGCCTGGGGATGCCGTACCGGGCGCAGGATAGCGATTCGCACGACGTCCTGCGCATCCCATTTGCCCTGCACGATCAGGGCGGCGAAGTCATTATTATCGAGAGTGCGGAAGCGCGGATGCCGGCCCCGGCGATTGCCCGCAGTATGATCGATTTGTTGATCAACCAGGCGCGCGTGGTGAGCGGCTTACCCAGCCAGGTCGAGTTGCGCAATCGCTTCATCCACGATCTGCTGCACGGCACGGCGGGCAACGAGGCCGAGATCCGCCGCACGGGCCAAATCCTCGGCCTCAGCTTTAAGGCTCCGCGCGCCGTGCTCCTGCTGGATGCATCCACGTATCTGCTGGCGCCCATCAACCAGGGATGGACGGAAACCGCCGAAGGCCGCGCCCACCGGCGCGCACAAATGGTCATCACCAGCGTCGTGCGCTTCTTGAGCCGGCCGGGCGATGTCGTCTGTGCCCATATCGGCGATGGGCAGATCGCGGTGCTGAAAACCGCGCGCCCGGAGGATCTGGCCCTGTGGGCCGAGCAAAGCTACAACCTGCGCGCCGAGGCACCTTGGGCGCTGCTGGACGGCCTCCGGCACACGGCCACCGGGTTGCTGGCGCGCCTGTACAGCGAGACGGAGACCCGGATGACCGCCGGCATTGGCCGTTACTACACGGGCATTCGCGGCCTCATGCGCTCGTATCGCGAAGCCCGCGGCGCGCTGCGCCTGGGTCGCGATATTTATGGTCCCGAACGAGTCTATACGCTCGACCGGATCTTGCTGGCCGCCTTTGTCGGCCTAAACGAAAGCCGCACCAAATGCGACCTGGCCCGGCAGCTCCTCCGTCCGCTCGACGCGGAACCGGAGTTGTGCCTCACCCTCAACTCCTATTTTGCCGAGAGTTGTGTGCCCTCCGTGACGGCCCAGCGGCTCTCCATCCATCGCAATACCCTCAACTACCGGCTAGACAAAATCACTACGTTGACCGGCCTCGATCCCCGCAACTTTGAAGAAGCCGTCCAACTCCGGTTAGCCTTGCTCTTAGACAAGATGCCGGGTTAGCAGTTGCTTTATGCATTAGCCCAATTATCTACCTGTATTAGCTGCATTGCTTTGGTCGATTTTGGCCCATGTACTTTACCTATGCAAATGCATAAATTTATCGCCCATGGTCAAGCCGAACGCGTGACATCCACATGATGAAAATGGGGGTGCGACTATGTTATATTTAATAACAGCAGAACCTGGCTGTATAGCTCGCGGCATGACTGTACAGCCAGGTAGCTGAACCTCCCCCTATTCCTGCATCCGGCTGACCCTAAATCAAGCAGAGTAAAGCACCGCACCGCTGTTTCCGCGTAGTCTGCCCTCTCCTTTCGGGTGCGCATGGCATAGTAGCACCTGCCGGACTACCCACCGGCCCGCGCGAACTGGGACCAACGGCACTTCTCACCGCGCAACGATCTTGGTACGCTAGCAGGAGACGTGGATTCGCGGACCCACGCGCCGCGCTGCCATACCCGCAATTTGCTCTGTCGCGCACTGAGAGGTTCTGATGCTGTCCGATACCACCGATCCACGGACCGGCGCCGATGCAATTTCGGATGCCCGGCGCCGGTCCGCTGAGATCGCGCCCAGCGCGCACTCGAGTAGCGCCGATCCGCCCGGCCCGTCGGCCACCGGCGCCATGTCCGACTTCCAGGAGTTTGGCGCGGGTACGGTCGATGCGCTAACCGCCGGTATCGCCATTCTGGATCAATACGGCACCATCATCGCGGTCAACCGGGTGTGGCGCGAGTTCGCGCGGCAGAACGGGCTGCGCCTGCCCCGCGCCGGGGTGGGCGCCAATTACCTGACGGTCTGCGACAGCACGATGGGCACCGACGCGGCCACAGCCCAGGCCGCTGCGGCCCGCATCCGCGCCGTGCTGGATGGCTCCGCCGCCGAGCCGACTCTGGAATACGCGATGGAGAGCGATCAGGGGCCACGCTGGTACGCCATGCGCGCCACCCGCTTCGCGGGCGCCGGGCCGGGCCGGGTCGTCGTGGGCCACGAGGAGATCACCAAGCGCCGCCACGCGAACGACGAACTCCGCCGCGAGCGCGACTTTATCGCGGCGGTTCTCGACACGACCAGCAGCCTGGTGGTGGTGCTCGACCGCGCGGGCCGCATCGTTCGCTTTAACCGGGCCTGTGAACAGCTCAGCGGCTATACGTTCGCCGAAGCCGCGCACTGCTACCTCTGGGATCTGCTGCTGCTTCCCGAAGAAGTCGGCGCGGTGCGGCAAGTATTCGCCGAGGTGCATGAGCAGGGCTTCCCAATCCCGCACGAAAACCATTGGATCACGCGCGACGGCCGGCGCCGCCTGATCGCCTGGTCGAATACGGCGCTGCTCGACCCGACGGGAGCGGTCGAGTATCTGGTCTGCACCGGCATCGACATTACCGAAAAGAAGCAGGCCGAGGCCGCGCGGCACCGGTCCGAAGCCCGCTTCGCCAAGATCTTCCATAGCAACCCGGCCACCATGCTGATTAGCCGCCTCGCGGACGGCGTCGTCCTCGACGCGAACCGCAGTTGCCTGCTGGCCTGGGGCTACGCGCGGGCGGAACTCATCGGGGCGCGCGCCGGCGCCATCGATCTCTGGGTGGACCCCGGCGCGCTGCCCCTGCTGATCCAGCGCCTCCGCGATGCCGGTTTTGTGCGCAACCAGGAAGTGCGCCTGCGCAAAAAGACCGGCGAAATCCGCCATGCCGCCATCTCGATGGAGCTAATCGACATCGACGGCGAGCCGTGCGTAATGACCATCGCCGACGACATCACCGAACGGCGCCAGGCCGAAGATGCCCTGAAGGAAAGCGAAGCCCGCTACCGGGACCTGTTGGAACACGCCAACGATCTCATCCAGAGCGTGGACGCGGCGGGCGCGTTCCTCTATGTCAACCCGGCGTGGCGGCACGCCCTGGGCTACAGCGAGGACGAGATCGCCCACCTCCACATCCATGACGTGGTCCATCCCGATTATCTAGCCCCGGCGGCGGAACTCTGGCAACGCCTGCTCGCGGGCGAAACCGTCGACAAACTCGAAACCGTGCTCGTCGCCCGCGACGGGCGCCATATCGTCGTCGAGGGATCGATCAGTTGCAAATTCGAGGGCGACCGGCCGATTTCGACGCGCAGTATCCTGCGCGACATTACGGCCCGCAAGCGCGCGGAGGAAGAACTGCGGCGCAGCGAGCAACAACTCGGCAAGATCTTCGACGTGGCCCCGGTCGGCATGGCCCTGGTCGCGCCCGATGGAACGTTGCTGAAAGTGAACAGCGCGCTCTGCACCATGCTGGGCTATAGCGAGGCCGAACTACACGCGCGGACTGTCCACGCAATCAGCTACCTGGCGGATACAACCAGCGAGATCCGGCTGGCTGAGCGGGCCGCCCGCGGCGAGATCCCCAGCTATACCGTCGAAAAACGGTACGTCACACGCTGGGGCGACGCGCTCTGGGGGGAACTCACGTCCACCCCGATCCGCGACACCGGCGGCCAGGTCGTCTATAGCCTGGCGATCATTCAAGACATCACCGAGCGCAAGCGCACGGAAGAGGCGCTGCACGAATTGACGATCCGCGACCCCCTCACGGGGCTGTACAACCGGCGTGGGATGACCCGGCTGCTGAAGGAAGAACTGGATCGCCACCGGCGCTACGGCAGCCCGCTGGCCCTGGTCATCTTCGATGTGGATCACTTCAAACAGGTCAACGATACCTACGGCCACCATGTGGGCGATGCCGTGTTGCGCTGGCTGGGCCACCTGCTGCGGGGGGGTATCCGCACCCTGGACCGGGCGGTGCGCTATGGCGGGGAAGAGTTCGCCGTGATCCTGCCCAACGCGAGTGCCCGCGAGGCGCTGGCCCTGGCCGAACGGCTGCGCCAGACGGTCGCCGCCGAACCCTGTGTGATCCCGCTGGACAATCAACCGCCGCTGACCATCGCGATGCGGATCAGCCTGGGCGTCGCGAGCACCGAGACTGTGCGCGGCACGGAGAGCGATTTAATCCAGGCCGCCGATGCCGCCCTGTATGCCGCCAAGCACCAGGGCCGCAATCGCGCGATCCCCTTCCGCCCTCGCCTCGCCGCACCCCCGGACGGCGCCTGATCGGGTCCGGCGCCGCTGCTCCCTCCCCGCGGGGCGGGGCTATTCGGTGGGCGCCAACGGTAGGCGCACTATGAAGGTAGTCCCCTCGCCCACCGTCGACTCCACATCGATCGTGCCGCTGTGCTGTTCCACGATCTGCCGGGCGATAAACAGGCCCAGGCCCAGACCGGACTTCTGCGCGGCGCTGTGCGGCGCCTGATAGTACGGCGTAAACAGGGAACCGCGCACCTCCGGCGGAATTCCCGGCCCCTGGTCCTGCACGGTGATCTCGGCTGCCGGTACCTCGCCGCCCGCGTCCTGCGTGCGCCGGCGCCGGGCCGCGGGCAGGCGGCGGACGCCCACCTCGATCACCGGACTCTCCGGCGCGTGCTTGACGGCGTTCTGCAACAAGTTGAGGATCACCTGCATAATGCGCTGGGGGTCCGCATCGGCCATGAGCGGCGCACCGTCCCCCGGCGTGGTGAGCTGGATGGGCGGGATGGCCGCCAGCATGTGCCCCTGTTCCACGGCCTGCGCCACCACCCCGACCAGGTCCACCCGCTGCGTGTTCAGTGTGAATTTGCCGGTCCGCAGGCGCGTGGCGTCGAACAGGTCGTCGATCAGGCGGTTGAGATAGCGGATCTGCTGATCGAATTTACCGGCATATTCACCGATGCGCGGGTCCCAGCCTGGTTGGGTCTCCTGCTTGCGGATCAAGCGTTTGAGCAGATCGGCATACCCGCGCAGCGGCACGAGCGGCGTGCGCAACTCATGGCTAGCTTGCGAGATAAACTCGTCTTTGAGGCGATCGAGTTCTTTCAACTGCTGGAGTGCGCGTACCGGTTGCGTGATCTCGGTCACGGAGATTACCAGAAACTGTTCGTCGGTATCGTCGTTCCCCAGGCCAAAGCGGAGCGGCGTCAGGCTACAGTCCCAAACCGTAGTCTCTTCCTCGTGGGGGAAGCGCACATGCACCTCCGGCAGACGGCGGAGCGCGCCTGCATCCATCACCGATTGGAGGAGCGCCGCGGCGTCATCGGGAGTGGCCGCGAAAAAGGCCAGGTCCCCCCAGCGCCGTCCGATGATCTCAGCCCGCGGGTAGCCGGTCGCCCGTTCGGCAACGTCTAGGTAGCGTGGACTGGCCTGCAGCAACCGGGCCGTCCGCGCCTCGAAGAGCGCCACGGCCACCTGATCGGCCTGCGCGACCATCAGCTTGAGGTTCTCGCGCCGCTCGATGGCGTCGTGCTCTAATTGCGCCGAGATATCGTCGGCATACAGGACCACGCCATCCACTTTGCCGCCGGCCTCGTGGGTGGGCACGATCGTGTAAACGAAGTAGCGCGGCACCGGCACACCATGCTCATTCGGGATATTGACCAGCATACGCGGCGTGGTGCGCAGGGTATTGTCCCGGTACACCTCGTGGACGATGGGCACCAGTCCGCCCTGCGTCCGATCGGTGAAAATCTCGGTCAGGGGACGATTCACAACCTCGCGGGCGCCCAGTAATTGCGCGTAGCGCGAGTTAAAAGCTTCAATCCGCAAGTCAGGTCCGCGCAGCAACAGGATGTAGAAAGGTGCCAGTTCGACCATATCGACCAGCCGCGTCCGCTCGGCCACGAGGCGGCGAGTGGCTCCGGCCAGTTCTTCCGTGCGCGCCTGCAATTCCTCGTTGGTCGTCTCCAACTCCTCGTTGGTGGCCTGCAATTCCTCGTTGTTGGTCTCCAACTCCTCGTTGGTGGCCTGAAATTCCTCGTTAGTGGCCTCCAACTCCTCGTTGGTGGCCTGCAACTCTTCCTGCGTGAGCATCATTTCCTCGTTGGCGGCCTGCAACTCTTCGTTTGCGTCCTGCAGCTCCTTATTCATCTCACCCAGCCGGCGGTTGGAGATCTGTAGTTCGGCCACCAGTTGTTTTTGCTCCCGCTGGCTGGAGTCCAGCCGCTGCCGGGTCAGCACCTGGTCGGTCACGTCGATCACATGGATCACGGCCAGCTCCGGCGCGCCCGCATCGAGATACATTAGCACAACATTCAGCGTCAGGTAGCGCACTTCGCCGGACGCCGGTTCCATCTCCAACTCCGGCAACGCCACCGCGTTGCGCTCACGAAAGACCCCGTCGATGGTGCTCCGCACCTGCTCATAGGGCAGCCCGCGCACCGAATGCAAAAAGTCTTGATCGGCGCCGGCCTCGTGAATGCCCAGCAACCGCCGCGCCGCGCTATTGATCGTCACGATGCGATAGGTCCGATCGATAACGGCCACACCGTTAGGCAAGAACCGGAGCACCCATTCGTTAAAGCGGCGCAGGTGGCTGAGCTCCAAACCGGAGACGGCAGCCGGCTGCGGTCCGCGATCCGCGGGTTGCGGCGCGGGCCGGTGGAGCGCGCCCGGTCGGCGGTCCGGGGAGTCCTGCGCCACGGCCCGGCTCGCCGAGCGGCTCAGCGCCGGCAAGGGACCGTTCAGGCAACGGTAGATCTTCCACCGCTTGTTCATTAACTCATACGTCGCTTTGGATGGCCGCACCGTTTCCGCCTGCCCCAGAAAGAGATAGCCGTCGGTTGGTTGCAGCGAATAGGCGAAGATGTCCAGCACGGTCTGCTGTAGCTCGGGCTTGAAGTAGATCAGCAGGTTGCGGCAGATAACCATGTCGATGCGCGGAAAGGGCGCGCCGCGGCTCAGGTCCTGCGGACCGAAAATGACCAGCGCACGCAGGGTCTTCGCCACCCGAAAGCCCCGCTCCGTCTTCTCAAAAAAGCGCGGGCGGTAATCGTCCGGCAGGTTGCGCAAAGCGCTTTCGGGGTATACGCCGCGGCGGGCAAAGGCAATAGCGCCTTCGTCGAGATCGGTGGCGAAGATGCGCACGCTCCATTCCGCTAATTCCGCGCCTAGCAGATCGGCCAAGAGGAACGCGAGCGAATAGGGTTCCTCGCCCGTGGCGCAGCCGGCCGACCAGAAGCGCAACACCCGGTCGCTCGCCCGGCTGCGCTTGATTAGTGCGGGCAGGATCGTATTCTTCAGGTAGGCAAACGCATCAGGGTCGCGGAAGAACTCGGTCACTTTGATCAGGAAGGACCGCATCAGATCGCCCACTTCCTCCGGGTGCTGGTCCAGATAGTGGACGTAGTCTTGCATGGTTGGCGTGTGGGTCACGTGCATGCGGCGGAAAATACGGCGCACGATCGTCGCCGGTTTGTACTGACGGAAGTCGATGCTGAACTGGTGGTCCACCCGCGCTATGATGTCGCGCAGCGGATCTTCCAGCTCCGGTGGGGGCGTGGCCTGCGCAAGCCCTTGCACGAGATCGTAGAGTAACGGCCCCATTTCCTGGATATCGATGCTGTAATCCACAACTGTCGGCGGCAGCGCCAGGGGCATCGATGGATAGAGCGCCGTTTGCGGGTCCTGGATCACCACCGTGCCGCCCATCTGGTTCACCTCCACGGCGCCCGCAGCGCCGTCGCTGCCCGATCCGGTGAGGATGACGGCGATCAGGTTCTCGCCATAGGCCCGCGCCGCCGTCGAGAGCAACAGGTCCACCGAGGGGCGCGGGCGAGCCTCGTGGTCGCCTTCCAGGCCGGCATGCCCGTCGGCAATCGCGACATGCGTATTGGAGGGCACGACGTAGATCTTGCCCGGCTCAAGCGGGGTGTGTTCGTCAACCAGCACGATGGGTAGCGCGGTGCGCCGCCGCAAGATCAACTCCAGTTGGCTGGGCCGCTGCGGGTCGAGATGCTGGGCCAGGACCACCGGTGCGGAAAAATCGGGACGCAAGGTGCTGACCAGGGTCGACAGCGCCTCAATGCCGCCGGCCGAGGCGCCAACGACCACCAGTTTCGCGTGGGACGGGGATCCAGCTTGGTCAGGGTTCATCGACAGTCTCCGGTCCACCGGGCGCCCGCAGGCGACACCGTGAGCAGCCCGATAGCCTGGTGCCAGGCCACCGATACACCATCAGGCCAGTGAAATAAAGTTAAGCCGTTTGATCCTTGTGATCCTTGTTTATCTGCCGGCTACCATCCAGCATCTCGCGCAACAGCCGCGCATGCTGCTCCTGCGCGCGCGCCTTTTGCTCGTAGCGCGTCATTAGCAGGGGGTGGTTCCGCTCGCGTGCCGATGCGGCCATCCGCTTGGCGAGCGCGATGCTTTCTTCGAGGGCGCGCAACGCCGACCAGAGGGCCGTTTCGAGTGCGTCGTCGTGTTCGGCCAGCATACTCTCCGCGGAATACGCGTGACCGACCCGGCAGCGGAAGCGCAGGAGCTTACCGTCCTGAATCTCCCAGAGTGTCCCGTGGCATTCTGGGCAAGCAAATACAGATGGGGTGCCGGGCACCTCGCCGTTGTTCAATGGCTCCATATCCAACTCCGCGATCCGTACTTCCAGATCCAGATTGGGCGGCACCGGGTACACCGATTCGTCCGGGGCAGGTTCGGCCGCCAGGCGGGCCAGCAGCGCCGGGATCTCAGCCAGCGGCATGCAATAATCGACGGCCACGTTTTCCTTGGCGCTGTGCGGCATGCCGGAGTAGAGGGCCTCGGCGGGGTCCTGCACCACCGCCAGGCCACCCCGCGCTTTAATGGCCTGGAGTCCCGACGTGCCGTCATCGAGCGCCCCGGTGAGCACGACGCCGATGACCCGCGGGCCATAGTCGCGCGCCGCGCTGCGGAACAGGGGATCGACGGCCGGCCGGGCGCGGTTCTCCTTGGGGCCACGGACCAGGCACACGCGGCCGCGCTCGATCAGCAGGTGGTGATCCGGGACGGACACATAGATGTGCCCCGGCATGATCGGCGCGTTATCGACCGCCGCCGCCGCCGATAAGGGACCGGCCCGATCCAGGATCCGTGGCAGCAAGCTGGGGGCGCCGGCGGACATATGCAGCACCACAAACACCGCCGCCGGTAAATCGGCGGGCAAGCCCGCGACGAGCATTTGCAGCGCCTCGACGCCCCCGGCGGATGCGCCCACTACAATGATGTCATGTCCGGCCAAAGTGTCCTCCGTATGGTATCGGATGGGCTGCGGGGACACGAGATCGTGCGGCCGGATCTCACAGCGTCCGCGGCAGTGGATGCCATTACTATTCTAGCCAATCGATTCCAGCGTGTCAACGCGAGGCCGCGCTACGTCCGGCCAACGTGACCCGGCCCCTTCCGGCAGCGGAGAGGATCGATTCGCCCGGCGCATCAGGCACGCATGTACTATGCCACGACACGACATCCTGCGAGACCGGGGAAAAGTTGCTATAATAGACAAGGCACCGGCAAGCACGCAACTGCGGTTAGTGACGATCCGCCGCCGACCCGGCGTCCTGGTTCGCGTCCCAGACACAGGAAGGAAACGGATTCATGGCAGAGGCGCCCCGAACGCCGCGCACGCGGGCGGCACGCCTGGCGCGGGCGCAGCGCATCGCGCTGCCCATCGCCTGCGTGGCGGGGCTGATAGTCCTGATCCTCGTCGGGGGGCTGACCGTGGCCGGACCCTGGCGCCCCACCGCGGCCCCGCCCGGCACGCCGGGCGCCGGGCAGGCCCCGGCGCCTTCTACGGTTGCCACGCCGCCCCCCGACGAGGGCCAGGCGGGCGCGCGGGGCGGCGAGCAACCGGCCGATGCGCTGGGCACCGCCCTGGCGGCGCCCACGGCGGCGGACCCGGCCTCCGCCCCGGCAGGACCAGCGCAACCCGGCGCAGATCCGCCCGTGGCGCCCACGCTCCCGGCGCTCGCCGCCCTGCCGCTCACCCCGCCCGCGCCGCCCGTGCGCTACACCGTCCAGGCGGGCGACACGCTGGCCGCGATTTGCGGGCGCTACGGCGCGTCCGTGGACGGCGTGGCGGCCGCCAACGGGCTGGCGGACCCCAGCCGCATCTATCCCGGCCAGGTGCTCATGATTCCGCAGCCGGGCGGCCCACCTCCGGTGATCGTCCCGCCCGGCGCCGATCCCTTTGCCCCACTGCCGCCGAGCGGCTTGCCGGCCCACACGCCCGATTATACGATCGTCGCGCCGCCCAGCATCACCGTGGAGGGCATCGAGATTGTCCTGGCCCGTTATCACTCCCCCGCCCAGGGATTCGGCCCGGTCTTCTATCAACTGGGCGTCCAATACGGGATCGATCCGATCTACGCGCTGGCCTTCTTCGCCCATGAAAGCCACGCCGGCACGCGCGGCCTCTCGGCAACGCTCCACTCCATCGGCATGCTGCGCGCCGCGCCGGGCGAACCCCAGCAGCAAGGCTACCGCGCCTATGCGACCTGGGAGGCGGGTATCCAGGACTGGTACCTGACCATGCGCACCCACTACGTAGGAGAATTGGGCGTGACTCAAGCGGCGGCTATCGCCTCGCGCTATGCCGGCCCCGACGACCCGCAGGACCTGGCCTCCTTCGCCGGCAATATCCAGCGCCTGGTGGATGGCTGGAACGGCACGGCGATCCGCCCCGACCCGCCTTACGTTACGCCGGAGCCGGCGGCGCGCACCGATCTGCTGCCCAAGGCGTACCACCTGACCAGCGAGTTCGGGCAGTACCCGGAGGGCGGCGCGCACTATGGTCTGGATCTCAACGCCAAGTTCGGGGTGCCGCAAACCGCGCCGGTCGGCGGCATCGTCGAAGAGGTCCACCGCGGCTGCGTGCAGGGCGATGCCGCCTGTGGCCGGGGCTGGGGCAACCACATCTGGTGGCAGTCCGCCGTAACCGGGCACCATATCCTGCTGGCCCACTTCTCGCAGATCGACGCCGCAGTGCAGGTGGGCGCGCAACTCCACGCCGGACAACTACTCGGCCTCACGGGCATGACCGGCTACGCCACGGGGCCGCACGTCCATATCCAGGTCAATCCCCTGGGTCCCGCCGATCCCGGCTCGGTGGACGCATCCTGGGAGTTCCCCTGGCTAAGCTGCGGCCAATCCAGCCCGCGCCTGCGCGATCCGTGGGGCGCCGCCGTCTGTGTGGACCCGCCCACTCCCACTCCCACTCCCACCGCTACCGCCGGCCCCGTCCCAACGCCGTAGCAGAATCTTGTGCCCAGGTACGAGGCGTACAGGACCGCGTTCCAGGGCCGCCGGATGCCCTTCGCCTATGGGGAAAGAAAGACATCGCCCAATGATCATCATGATTAACGGCACGTTTGGCGCCGGCAAATCCAGCGTGGCGACCGGGCTGTGCGCCGCCCTGCCCAACGCCATGATCTACGATCCCGAAGTGATGGGCATGGCCTTGCGCTACCTAACGGAGGGTGTGCGCACGCCGGAAGAAGAGACCGGCGACTTTCAGGATATTGGCCTGTGGCCCGAAATGACGGTCTTGATGGCCGAGCGCCTGTACCGGCAATACGGGCGCACCCTGATTGTGCCCATGACCCTGGCGAATCCCCGGTACCTCGACACAATCCGCCCGGGGCTTGCCGCTGTCGCTCCCCCGCTGTATCACTTCTGCCTCGTGGCCTCGCTGGACACGATAGAACAACGGTTGCGGAGCCGCGATCAGGATACGTCCTGGACGATGGGCAAGGCCCGCCAGTATGTGCACATGTTTAACGACCCCGCCTACGCCGTACACGTGAATACGGAAAACCGCACGGTGCCGGAAATCGTCGCCCAGCTACAGGGTTACATCGCAAGTAGCGCCCCGGTTGCCCGCTAGTGATGCCGTGAGGGGGTTACTACAAATCCTTGTAATAGCGCACCAGCGGCAATCCCGTATACCCGGCCTTCTCATAGGACCGGCGGGCGGGCGCGTGCCCCGGATCGCCGCCGGTGCCGACCACGGCCAGCTTCATGCCGGCTGCTCGCATCTTGCCCAGCGCGAAGTTGTTCAGTTCCGTGCCGATGCCCTCATTTTGATAGTCCGGATGCACGGCCAGCAGGTCCACTTCGCCTGTTTGCTCGTCGCTATTCAACATATAGGCGATAAAGCCCACCACGGCGCCACCAACTTCCGCCACCCAGACCGTGAATTTCGCGCTGTCTTTGAGGACCGCTTCGACGGCCTCGGCTTGCTGCCTGCGCCAATCGGGATACACAATCGGGTAGATGGCCGGCCCCAGGATCTGGGCGAACGAGCTAAAAACCGGCTCCCAGGCCAACAGCGACAGTTGCACCACGGCTTCAATGTCGCCGGCGGCCAGCGAGCGAATCTCTAAATCCACGACAACCCTCTATTATGAAGCAGGGTCGCTCAGCCCTCGAAGAGGCGGGCGACCCACACCCCATGCTCACCAGCCTGCGCAGGCGGGCGTCGTACTCGTAGCCCGCCCGTTCACGGGCCGGGCTACACCGCGCCCGGCGGGCTGTCCACCAGTTGAATGCGATCCCGGCCACCGTAGGCGTCCCACCAGGGCCACGCGCCCTGCGCCAGCAGCGCGTTCAACGCCTGGATGTTCTCCACGCCCTGCGTCTCGACCCAACGGCGGAAGGCCGTGGCCCCGTCGCGCACATACACCGGGATGCCATCCTGCCAGGTGGCCCGCCCGCAGAGCACACCGGAGTAGGGCACGCCCGCATCCTTCGCCAGCTCTAGCGCTTCGTGGAACACCGGCGTGTTGACGGCGGCGCTGAGGTAGATGAAGGGCAGCCGCGATGCCGCCGCCGCCTGGCGGAAGTAGCCCAGGGCCTCGTCGCGGTCATAGACCGCGTCTTGCCCCTCGCCGGAGCGGGTGCCGGCTACGTAGCGCAGGTTCACCGGCACTTCCACCTTCAGGATATCCACACCGTAGCGCGGCTCGGAGAACGTCTCGATGGACTTGCGGACTTTCTCCGGCTTCACCTTGGCGAAGTCGCGCCCCTTTTCGTCGGGGATCGCATCGCTGTAGGCAATCGGCTCCAGGAAGAAGGGTACATCGGCGCCCCGGCACTCGCCGCCCACCCGCTCGATGAAGGCCAGCTTGACGCCGTTGATCTCCTCCGTGTCGTCGGGATCGTAGTAGAGCAGGATCTTGATCGCCGTGGCGCCCGCCTCGACCAGCCGGCGCACCGACCAATCGGGCAGCAGATCGGGCAGCCGGCCCGGCGTGGTCGTCTCGTAGCCCCACTTTTCGTAGGCGAGCAGCACGCCGGTATCGGGAGCGCGCCGGGGGATCACCGGCAGGCTGTATTCGGGGTCCAGCAGGATGGCGCTGGCGTAGGGCGTCAGCCCCTCGGTGACGATGGCTTTGAACTCGGTCATCTGCGCCGGGGTCGGATCGGGGATGCCGGCCTGGATCAAGGCGTTGCGTAGCGAGCCGCGCTGGTCCATGGCGGCGGCGGCGATCACCCCTTGCGCGTCGGCCAGGGCGTTAATGCCCGCGAACTTGCCGCGGGTCATGGGGACGGTCTGTTGTGATTTCTCGGTGGTAGTCATAGGGGTCTCACATCTCCTTTACGTGGACAGGCCCGATAAAGCAGCGATTATAGCCCATCTTGTAGCACCTAGCGGGCCAGCGATTCGCCGCAGGTCGGGCTGCCCCCGGCTACGGCAAACGCAGCCGGGCCACCAGCACCGGCGGGAACTCGCGGTAGTTGGCCCAAGCGAAGCAGTCCACCGGCCCGGTCGGGGGCGCGGGCACCGGCTCTTCGAGCGCGTCCATGACCAGCCCGGCACGAAAACAGGCGTTGAACAGCACGCTCAGCGGGCGATGAAAGTAGTATTGCAGCGCGGGCTGCTCCGCAATGGCGAGGCCCCTGGCGGGCGCCAGCCCCAGGTATTGCTCGATCTGCATGGCGTAAATCGTCCGCAGGTCGCCCTGGCGGTCCACCGCCGTCGCCACCTTCGACGCGGCGTGCGTGTTGAAGCAGGGGTGCATCACCGAGAACACGAACCGGCCTCCCGGCTTCAGCAGCCGGCGTAGCGCGGCCAGCAGCGGGTCGATGGTCGTCATGTCCATGAGGGCCATCGTACAAACGGCGGCGTCGAATACCCCGGCGCCCAGGCTGGCAAGCTGCGCCTCATTGGTGGCGTCGATCACCCGGTAGTCGATGCGCCCGCCCTCCGAGCTGACATAGGATCGGGCGCGGGCGATGAGCTGCGCACTGAAATCACAGGCCGTGACCGTGGCGCCCAGGTGCGCCAGGCGGCGGGCAAAGGCGCCGTTGCCGCACGCCACGTCCAGCACCCACTCGCCGGGGCGCACGTCCAGCAGGCGCTCGGTGACTGGCGCGATCAGGGTCTTTTGCCATGCGCCGCCCTCGGCGCCCATTTTCGCATCCCACGCCTCGGCGTTCTGGTCCCAGATGGCCTGGGACTCCTGGTTGACGGAATCGGGGTCGGTGTGCGCGGGGTCGGCGTTCATCGTCTAACTTCCTCCAACGGTCGGGCCGGCAGCAGCAGCCCCCAAGGGCGGCTGCGCGCCGGTAGGCCCATCCCAGGCGCCGGTAGGGATCGGCGGCCTGGGTGAGTTTGTTTAATCTGCGGCGGTCCGCTTTACTCCGATTGTCACCGTCCCCTCGTCGAGATCGGCGACGGCGGTTTGTGCGCTCGCGGGCGGCGGACCGAGCACCAGCGAGTCGGCCAGGGTCTCGGCGCGGATGTAGGCCCCATGCGCCGCCAGCACCGGCTCCAAATCGAGGTCTGCCGCCGGCTCCAATGTCACGGCGATACGATCGGTGATGTCCAGGCCCGCGGCCTTGCGCGCGTCCTGGATATAGCGCACCAGGTCGCGCGCCTCGCCCTCGCGCCGTAGCTCCGGGGTGAGCGTGGTGTTCAGGGCGACCAGCAGGCCCGGCTCCTCGACCACGGCATAGCCCTGCGGCGATCCGGCCTCCACCAGCACCTCGTTGGGCGCCAGATCGAGCGTCTCGCCCTCCACCGCGACGCGCACCGGCTGCCCCGCGGCCACGGCGCGCGCCGCGGCTCCGGCCGCCTCGCCTTCCAGCGCGGCCAGCGCCGTCTTGATCGCCGGGACCCGGCGGCCATACTTCTTGCCGACCACCGGCAGGTTCGGCTTGAAGTGATACTCGACCAGCCCGTCGTCCACGCCGAGGAAGCGCACCGTCTTGACGTTGAGTTCGTCGCGCAGTTCGTCTTCGAAGCGGTGCAGGCCCCCGCCGCCCTGCGCGGCGCGGACCAGCAGTTCGGGCAAGGGCTGGCGCACGCGCAGTCCCGCGCCCCGCCGCGCCGCCCGGCCCAGGTTGACCACGTCCAGCAGGAGCCGGGTATCGGCCAGCAGAGTGTCGTCGATCAGCGCGGCGTTGGCGACCGGCCAGTCGGCTAGGTGGACGCTCTCCGGGCTGCCGGGCACCTGCGTGGCGACCAGGTTACGGTAGAGCGCCTCGCTGACAAAAGGTATGAACGGCGCGGTCAGCCGGGCCACCGTGGTCAGGCAGGTATAGAGCGTGGCATAGGCGGCCTGCTTGTCGGCGTCGTCCTCGGCCTTCCAGAACCGGCGGCGGTTGCGGCGGACATACCAGTTCGACAGGTCCTCCACGAAGCGCTCGATCTCCTTGGCCGGGCCGTGGATGTCGTAGCTGTCGAGCAGGCCGGTCACGTCGCGCACCAGCGCGTTGAGCCGCGCGAGCGCCCAGTGGTCGATAGCCTGCAAGGCCGCCCCGGCAAACGGATCCTGCCCGGCGGGCGGCGTCCAGCCGTCGAGATTGGCGTAGGTCACGAAGAAAGCGTAGGTGTTCCAGAGGGTCAGCATGAACTGGCGCAACACCTCGCCCACCAGGTCCGGCGCGAACCGGCGCGGATTATACGGCGGCGCCGAGGCGTACATGTACCAGCGGGTGGCATCGGCGCCGTAATCGCGCAGGAGCTGCCAGGGATCGACCACGTTGCCGCGCGACTTCGACATCTTGATACCGTTCACGTCGAGGATATGGCCCAGGCAGATGACGTTGCAGAAGGCGGGCCGGTCGAACAGCAGCGTCGAGACGGCGTGCAGCGTGTAGAACCAGCCGCGCGTCTGGTCGATGGCTTCCGAGATGTAATCGGCCTGCCCGGCTTCCGCGAAGATCTCCTGGTTCTCGAAGGGATAGTGCCACTGGGCCACGGGCATCGAGCCGGAGTCGAACCAGGCGTCGGCCACGTCGGGGATGCGCCGGCGCGTGCCGGTGCCGCACGCCGCGCACGCCCAGGTCACTTCGTCCACGTAGGGCCGGTGCAGGTCCATGCTGCGCAGGTCGCGCCCGGCCCGCTCGGACATTTCGGCCACCGATCCTACCACTTCGGTCTCCCCGCACGAATCGCAGACCCAGATGGGCAGCGGCGTGCCCCAGTAGCGCTCGCGGCTCAGCGCCCAGTCGATGTTGTTCTCCAGCCAGTTGCCGAAACGCCCTTCCTTGATATGCTCCGGCACCCAGTGGATCTGCGCATTGTTGGCGAGCAGCGCCTCCTTGCGCGCTGTGGTGCGGATGTACCACGAGGGCTTGGCGTAGTACAGCAGCGGCGTGTCGCAGCGCCAGCAGAAGGGATAGCTGTGGCGCACGCGCCCCGCCCGGAACAGCAGGCCGCGCTCGCGCAGATTCTGTGTGATCACCGGGTCGGCAGCCTTGAAGAACAGGCCGCCGAAGCCGAAAGCGTCGAACTCCGGATAGGTCATGCCCGCCAGGTCCACCGAGAACAGCGTGGGCAGCCCGTATTTGCGCCCGATCTCCAGGTCGCCGTAGGCCGGGGCGATATGCACGATGCCGGTGCCGTCGTCCAGCGACACGAAGTCGTCAACCACCACCCGGTAGGCGTCCGCCGGGTCCACGGTCTCGCCGGGCGCGGGCACGCCGGGGAATAGCCGCGCGTAGCGCGCCCCGCGCAGGTCGTCGCCGCTGAAGGTCGCCAGCACGGTGTACTGATCTGCGCCCAGCACTGCTGCGGCGCGCGCCTCGGCCAGCACCAGGCGCTCCGGCTCCGCGCCGCCGGTATATTCGACCAGCACATAGCGCGCGCCGGGTTTGACGGCCAGGGCCACGTTGGCGGGGAGCGTCCAGGGTGTCGTCGTCCAGGCCAGGAACGCCGCCCCGGCCAGTTGGCTGTCGAGCGGGTGGCCGCCAGGCGTGGCGCGGAAGCGGATCCAGACTGAGGGGTCGTCCACGTCGTCCTTGAAGCCCAGGGCGACTTCGTGATCCGAGAGCGAGGTGCCGCAGCGCGGGCAGTGCATCGTCACCTTGTAGTCGCGGAACAGCAGGTTCGCTTTCCAGAGCGACTGCAAGATCCACCAGAGCGACTCGATGTAGTCGTTGTGGTAGGTGACATACGAGTGTTCCAGGTCCACCCAGTAGGCGATGCGGTTGGTCATGCGCTCCCATTCCTGGATGTAGCGCCAGACGCTCGCCTTGCACGCCTCGTTGAAGGCGGCGATGCCGTAGCGTTCGATATCCGGCTTGCCCGTGAAGCCCAACTCGCGCTCGACCTCGATCTCCACCGGCAGGCCGTGGGTATCCCACCCGCCCCGCGCACCGACCACATACTGCCCGCGCATGCGCCGGTAGCGGATCACGATGTCCTTGGACGCCCGCGCCTCAACATGGTGGACGCCGGGCCGCCCGTTCGCCGTGGGCGGACCTTCAAAAAAGATAAACGGCCGCGCTCTGTCGCCGTGCCCCAGCGCCTTTTGCACGATGCCCTGCTCGCGCCACCACGTCTCGATTTCCTGCTCCAGTACGGGAAATCCCTGCTTCGTATCGACCGCTCGAAACGCCATAGATCCTCCTTCGCGGCAAAACGCCGGTTTGTTCGTCCATATTGCCCGCATTATACCACTGCGCACTCCGGCCCGTGGCCCTGCGTCTCGGCCCAAACTATGCTATCCGCACAGTGAGAACGCAAACGCCAGGCCGCGCGCTACCCGCCGCCTGGACGGCACGCCACATTGCGGAGGAAAACATGACTAACGGCAGCCCCCATGTCCATGCCCGGCACATGGACCAGCGCTTTCTGTTTGCCACCGGTATCGAGTGCAGCTACCCGGTGATCACCGGCCCTGACGGGCGCGACCTGCGGGTGGACGAAATGGCAAAAGCGCACCATTATGAGCGCTGGCGCGAGGATTTCAGCCAGGTGCAGAACCTGGGGATCGAGTTTCTGCGCTACGGCCCGCCCTATTACGACGTGCATCGCGGGCCGGGCCGCTATGATTGGGACTTCAGCGACGCCACCTTCGGCGAGCTACAGCGCCGCGGCATCACCCCCATCGCCGACCTCTGCCACTTCGGCGTGCCCGATTGGGTGGGCGGGTTCCAGAACCCTGACTGGCCCCGGCTGTTCGCCGAATATGCGCGCGCCTTCGCGGAACGGTATCCCTGGGTGCGCCTCTACACGCCGGTGAACGAGATCTTCGTCTGCGCCGAGTTCTCGGCCCTCTTCGGCTGGTGGAACGAGCGCCTGACCAACGATACCGCCTTTGTGACGGCGCTCAAGCACATGGCGCGGGCCAATGTGCTGGCCGAAGAAGCGATCCTGGAGGTGCAACCCCACGCCTACTTCATCCAGAGCGAGTCGAGCGAATACTTCCATGCCGGCCATCCCGCCGTGCAGGATCGCGCCGATCAGCTCAACCACCGCCGCTTTCTCTCGCTGGATCTCTGTTACGGCCAGCACGGCGTCTGCTCCTGCGTCTACGAGTATATCATGGACCACGGCATGACCCGCGAGGAGTTCCACTGGTTCCGCGAGCACGGCAGCGCGCTCAAGCTGCACCACATCATGGGCAACGACTACTACATCAGCAACGAGCATCTCATTCACCACGACGGGCACATCACCCCATCGGGCGAAATCCTGGGTTACTATGTCATTACCAAGCAGTATTTCGACCGCTACCATCTGCCGGTGATGCACACCGAGACCAACCTGGCCGACGCGGCGGCCGCGCCCACCTGGCTCTGGAAGCAGTGGACCAACATGACGCGCTTGAAGGAGGACGGCATCCCCATCATCGGTTTCACCTGGTACAGCCTGATCGACCAGGTGGATTGGGACACGGCGTTACGCGAGGACAACGGGCACGTCAATCCCCTGGGCCTCTACGACATGGACCGGCGCATCCGCCCGGTGGGCGAGTCCTACCGGCGGCTGGTGGAGCAATGGCGCGACATTCTACCGGGCGAGAGCCTGTCCCTGGACACCCATCTGCCCGTGGGGCCACGCAAACATTAAATAGTCTGTCACAAGGTGTTTGTCACTCTGAGCACAGCGAAGAATCTCGTCTTGGATCCGAACGAGACGAGGTTCTTCGCTGTGTTCAGAGTGACAATTCTCGTGTGACGGTTTACTGAGCGGGAGGCGCCGCTAACGGCGCAACAGGCGGAAGGCGATGTCGCGTCCTAACGAGTGCGAGATCTGCACCCAGAGTTGGGCCAGCGATTCGACCAGCGGCGCCGTCGCCAGCGGGCCTACATCGATCACGTCGAAGCCGATGTCTTCGCCCAACTGGCGCACCATGGCCTTGGCCGCGGCATTGTCGCCGCACATGAAAGTGCTGGCGTTTATCCCGCTAAACTCTAGATGGGCGATGCTCTCAGCGCCCAGGGTGTTGAACGCCTTGACCACCCGCGCCTGCGGCGTCAGCTTTGCCACCTGCTCGGACCCCGATGCCGGGGCACCGGGCGCGGGCGGCCCCATGCGGTTGGTGCAGTCCACCAGGATCTTATCCGGACAGCCGCCGGTTTGCGTCAGCACATCCGGCACCGCCGACCAGGGCACAGCCAGAACCACCACGTCGCCATACGTCGCCGCTTCGCGCATCGTCCCGGCTTGTGCGTTGGGGCCGCAGCCGTTCAACACAAGTTGCACGGTATAACTTTGCGGATCGCGCACGCCGAAGAACACATCGTGCCCATTGGCCGCCCAGCGCTGGCCCAGCGCCCCGGCGATGTTCCCCGCCCCGAGAATCCCAATGCGCATGGTGCTACCCTCCTCTGCACCCTGTGTCCGGGCCTGTCCAGCGGTCAGTGCAGGCGGCCCGTGGCCTATCGTTCTGGGGTTGTGCCCGGTGACACCCCCGCTACCCTGTATAATGGCCGGCACGCGGTTGTGGCGTTGGGACGTGATCGAGAACAGCCCGTAACCGGGCGGAGCTTGGCGCCGCCGTCAGGCGCCGTCTGTCTTCAGTCTACAGCAAGACCCGGCGCGGCGCAACAGCCTGACGCGGGGAATCTGCGCCCGGAGGGCACCCTTACCACGTCACGGCGACGCGGCGCCGGGTCACTGCCGACTCGATGGCCGCGAAGACCATCGCCAGGCTACGGATGTTGTCGTGGCACTCGCCCATGGGCGTGGCGCCGGTGTCCAGCGCGCCCAGGAAGTCGCGTAACGACCCGGCGATGCCGTGCGGCAGGCCGGCAGGCGGCGTACCCTGGCGCGTCTCCACCTCGGCCTGAAAGGCGCCCGGCCCTGTCACGATCTCGGCCAGCGGCGTACCCGTGCCGTCCCACGTGGCCGTGCCTCGCGGGCCAACCGCCCGCCATTCGGCATCCCAGGAGGTCGCCCGGCCCTCGCCGCACCAGCTCCCGCGATACGTATAGCGCAGCCCACCGGTCATCTCGAAGATGGCGGTGGCGGCGGCGTTACCGCCGTACCAGCTCCAGGGCGGGTTGAACTCGTCGCAGTACACCGCCACCGGGTCGGCGTCGCTCACGAAGCGAGCCGCGTCAAAGGTGTGGATCGCCATGTCCAACAGCAGCGGACTCGCCATCGCCTCGCGAAAGCCGCCGAAGTGCGCGCCAATGTAGAAGTCGGAGTTGAGGATGCCGAGCGGCCCGGTCCCATCGCGGACCAGCCCGCGCAACGCCTGCAAATGGCGATCATAGCGACGGTTCTGGCTCACCATGTAGAGCTTGCCGGCCCGCTCTGCCGCCGCCACCATCTCTCGCGCCTGGACCATGCTCACAGCCATCGGTTTCTCGCCCAGCACCGGCACTCCGGCGGCCAGCACGCGCAAGGTCACGCGATGATGGACCTCCGGCGGGGTCACGTCCACCACGAAATCGGGCTGGACCCGCGCCAGCGCCTCGTCCAGGTCGGTCCCTGTATAGGCCCCATCCAGGCCCAGATCGGCGGCGGCGTGCGCGGCCACACCGGGTAGCACATCCACCCACCCCGCGAAAGTCACGTCCGGGCAGGCGCCCAGGTTTTGCGCCCAGGCGCGCCCCATATTCCCGGCGCCCATCAACAAAGCCCGATATGTTGCCATCGTGTCTCCTTCCCCAGTCCCCGGCTAGCCGCTGGATGCGAGCGCGGCTCTGGTAAGCGCTTGGCGAGTCGCCCAATGGACAGGCGCCGTCCCCGGCTGTGTTCGGGGCTGTCGCGTGGTATGTAGTCGAGAATGGGAGCGGCGATCTTATGCCGGAGGCGGCTGCTCAGGGGGGAGATCGGTCAAGATCCGGCGAATGCTGCGCTCAATGGGTTCCCAGAGACGCAAAGCGCCGTCCGCGTGAACGGGGTCCGCGGGCTGGGCAGCCTCGATCACCGCCCGCACCTGGGCCAGCAGCACCTCGCCCAGCGCCACGATGTCGGCGGGCGTCGCGCCCCCCCGCAGCCGGGCCACGGCCACCTGGCGGATATAGCTATGCACCGGCAGCAGATCACCGATCTCCAGCGATTCGGCCAGCACCTGATAGGCGATGGCGAATACCGCGGCAATTTCCGGCAGGGGCACCGCCCGATAGAGGGGGAAATCCCGGTGGGCGGTCACGGCGGCGGCGTTTGCCATCTCCGCTTGCCGCGCACGCACCAGCGCCGCCAGCCACAGCCCGGTCGGATTCGTCATGAGCATCGAGGTCGCTCCCATCACTCTTACCCACCCGGCCCACCCTGGGCGACTATGAGAGTCCGCGTTCAGGGCACTCCCGCGCTGGAGGCATCGGCAATGATGGGTTGCCCAGGCGCAGCATAGCACAGCGCCGTTGGGGCGTCAAGCAGAGCCAACCGGGTGCAGCGCGAAGGCACGCAGAGCGCGAAGAGCGAAATTAATATAAGTAAACAACCTTCGCGTTCTGCGTGCCTTTGCGCTGCACTGATGAACGGATGCGAGAGGCCGCCGGGGACTCAGGCGGCGCGATCTTGCAGCACCGGGCGGCGGAGGGCGGCGGTCCGGTCTAGCGCCGCCGTCAGGGGCAGCGGCGCATCGAGGGTTGCGTAGGCATCGGCCCCCAGCGCCTGGACCAGTTGCTGCTCCGCCGCCCCGCAGGTCGCGCCCAGCGCAATGATGCAGGGCGCGCCGGGCAGCGTGTGCAGCCAGGGCAAGACGGTGAGCGCGTTGACATCCTCCGCCGCCCACTCCAGCACGACGACATCGGGCGCCACCAGGGGAATGAGCCGCAACGCGCTCGCCGCGCCAATCTCGCCGGCAATTAGCACGTCGCGGCGCCCGCGCAAGCGTCCCTTGATCGCGGCCCGGCACTCGGCATCACCCACCAGCACAACAGACAGACGAGTCATTTGGCGCTTCCTTTCACTTAGCTAAAGGGGGTTATTGCGTTTGTAGCACCATCATAGGGCGCGTCGCTGCTCAGGCGCCAGGTCAGAATCTGCTCACTTTGTCCCGCCGCCGCGCCCCTCAGGAGCCTCTGGGCGGGCTGCCCCAAGGTACAGGCCGGTAATCCGTATACGGGCAGATGCAGCCTCCGTGCGGAACCTCTACACTACATACAGATGCAGAGGGCCGGGACGTTCGCCTGGCACAGCATGCTCTTGCAGATGAGGACAAGGTAGTACACATATGAATGAGACGGCAACGGGGGAACACGCGGTGGAAATCGCGCCGCCCCCCGAAATCCTGACCGGGAGCGGCTATATCGCGCTGCTGCGCACAAACCGCAATTACCGGCGCTTGTGGCTGGCCCAGGTGGTCAGCCAGTTGGGCGATTGGTTCAACCTCGTCGCCGTGGTGGCGATCCTGTTGCGCTACGCGGGCGCGGCGGAGGCGCTGTCCGGCCTGCTCGTCGTGCGCATGGCGCCGCTGTTTCTGTTGGGGCCGTTCGCGGGTGTACTCGCCGACCGCTTTAACCGGCGCACCCTGATGATCGTCGCCGACCTGGCCCGCGCGGCCACCGTGCTGGGTTTCCTGCTCGTCCAGGGGCCGGCGCAAATCTGGCTGGTCTATGTACTGACCGGGCTACAGTTTACCCTGGCGACACTCTTTGAGCCGGCGCGGGGCGCGCTGATCCCCGCCGTCACCGATACCGGCGAACGGGTCGCGGCCAACGCACTGGGGGCACTGACGTGGTCGGTGTTGCTCGCTGTCGGCGCGGCGCTGGGCGGAGTCACCGCGGGCCTCATGGGACCGGAGGCCGCCTTCGTGGTCGATGCGCTGTCGTTCCTCGGCTCGGCGGTACTCGTCGCCGCTATCCCCCGCGCCGTGGCCCAGCCCGGCGAGAACGCGGGCGGCAAGGTGCGCCTGGGCGCGGACCTGATCGAGGGGTTTGCCTATCTACGCAACCGGCCCGCGGTTCTTTCTTACACGCTGATCAAGCCGCTGGGCGCGCTCAGCAGCGGCGCCTACTTCACGATCATCGCGTTGCAGGCGAAAAACGTCTACCCGCTCGGTCAGGACGGCGCACTCAGCCTGGGGGTGCTGAATCTGGCGATCGGCGTAGGCAGCGGTCTGGGGCCGGTGCTGGGGTCGCGCCTGCTACGCCGCATGGGGGAGACGCGGGCCAATCTGCAAATCCTGATCGCCCTGGGCTTTATCTTGATCGGGGCGGGCTATGCCTTCTTCGTCAACATGACCATACTGCCCATCGCCGCGCTCTGCATTATCGTGGCCGAACTGGGCAGCGGCGGGCAATGGGTTTTCAGCACCACGTTGATCCAGGCCAGCGTGAGCGATGCCTTCCGGGGCCGCGTGGCCGCCGTGGAGCTAGCGATGATGACCGCTACGAATATCATCGCCGTACTGGCAAGCGGCGTGCTGCTCGACCGGCTCCACGTCGCGGTGCCGGACCTGGGCCTGGGTCTATTCCTGCTCGAACTCGCCATCGGTCTGATTTGGCTGATCGTGGCCGTGCGCGGCGCGCGGCCCAGGCGAGCGCGGCGCGATCCGGCCCCGCTACGCCCGGCGTAACGGCCCGATGGCGGCCCCGCTAAGAACCGCCGGGGCTGCCCGGCTGCTGCCGGCGAATCCAGTTGCCGATGTAATCGACCACTTCCGCGGGGACGTGGTTCGCGGCCTGGAAGTCGTCAGGCGTGCGGTGGTCGTCCTCCGGGATCAGCGGCGGGTTGAGCGTGGGGAAGGTGCGCAACTCCACCTGCGGCCGCCCGGCCAGCGCGGCTTGCCACTGCTCGAAGTCGGCCATGGTCGCCTGGTAGTCGCGCTCGCCCTGCATAACCAGCATCGGTTGGGGCAGCGTGCGGGCCACCTCCGC